>JAPKBW010000045.1 GCA_028823235.1 Longimicrobiales bacterium
TGAAATACTGAGGGTCTGTTGGAACCCTGCTTGCCGCGTCGAGTTCGGCGAACTGCAACAAGCGACGTTCACCATGGAGGACGTGATCGACACGGTCCGATCCGGAGCGCCCCTGGCACCTGGGCAGATCGAGACCCTTGAAACGTCGACCAACCACGACAGGGCAACTGCCGCGGGGGTTGTCGCGCTACGCCAGTACCCGGCACAACACCGGGCGCGACTCCAGGCCCTGATCCTGAGGTATTTGTCGGCAGAGGCTCGTGAATGTGTCACGACGCTGGACCTAACCGAGAGCCGCTTCGGGTTTGACCCACGGCTAGTGACGCTCAACGAAATCAACGGCGAATCTGGGACCGAGTCGGCGGCTGCTGCCGCTCGAGTGTTCCCGCCGCTTCGAGTCAACGAACTTCCCGTACCCAACCACCCTGAGCGCACCTTCGAGCTTCGGGCCATGTGGCCCTACTGGCATGTGGAATACGGACAGCACCTTTGGCAAGCCATCAAAGACTGGGGCCACGGAATGCGTTCCGGTTCCGAAGTCCATCAGTCGCTTCTGAGCTTTGTTGCACTCGTGCTCGCCGGGAACGCCCTGTCTGAGACCGACCAACCAGGCTTCGCTATCGTCCCGGCCCCCAGCAACACCATGTCGGCCAGACAGCCAGGCCAATGCTCGCTCAGGCTTGGGCAGAGGGTTGCCGAAATCCTCGAATGCGAGTTCATCAACGCGCTGGAGAAGCGGCGGGGTGGGCGCATCGCCGTCCGGCGCGACCCCCAGCACGACCTCACCGGTCGGACGGTCATCCTCGTCGATGACCAGGTCACTGATGGGAACACCATGAACGGCTGCGTCAAGGCCCTAGTCGAGGCAGGAGCCGAGGTGGTCCGAGTACTCACCTGGTCCAGCTCCCACGAAACGACTGAACCAACGACCTCTAGCTGTTGGCTCCGACGGCACCACTTACCGTGCGACGAGCACGACGGCCAGACCTTATTCTGAACCGGTTTGGGGCGAATCAAGCGCTCCCACGGTCGCCGAGCGACAAGACCCCGGTCAACCTGCTCCGATGAGTTGACCGGTAGGGGCCTCTGTTGGTCCTGGTTTGTCGCTGATCAGTTCTGCTAAGGAGGTGATCTGCTGGTCGAGTTGGGCAATGGGAACGTTGAGGTCCAACCCAACTGTGCGGATCGTGACCGGCGAGTTGCGGACCCGAATCGTTCCGGCCGGTTCTTCGCCCGGGGTTCGTGCGTAGATGAGCCACGCCTCGTTGAGCCCGTAGGCGGTGGCGTAGGCCAGCGCCTGGTAGTAGTCGCTTGATTTTCCGGTGCCGGCCTCGAGGAGTTTGTATTTGGTGTCGGCCACGGCGACCGGCCAGCCGTCCCGGTGGAAGACGATGTCGGGGTTGATGTCGACTTTGCCGGTTTCATCGAGCTTGGATTTTGGTTGGGCTTCAACGGTGATGTCGGGGGATGCGTCTTGGAGGCGTCGGGTGACGTACCGCTCGAACAGGGTGTTCATATCCAATAGGAACGAGTGCGCTGGTTGTTCACCGAACCGTGAGCTGATCGACGTTCCGGCGAGTATTAGCGATGCGAGTCGCACTGAGGATTCGTAGTGCCGTTCCATTGGTTGAGGGTTCCACGAGTCAACCCAAGAGGGGTCGCTGTGCGTGTCGGTGACGCCTTCAAATTCGGCGAGCTGAAGCCGGAGCCGGTACCGCCAGTGAGGTGACAGGTCCCCGGTTCGTGTCGCAATTCTCAGCGCGGCGCGAAGGAGCCGGTTGAGTTCAATATCGGGCGAATGTTCGTCATACCGGCAGGGAACGGGAACTTTGAGGCCGGGCCGGTTGATGATGGCCCGAATATCGATCCGGCCTCGCGGTGAGATCAGCATCTCTTGGCGGGGCACGTAGTCGCTTCGTAGGCCTCGGCGGGTGGTTGATTCGCAAGCCACGCAGAACAGGCGGACCATGACCGACAGCAGGTCCGGGTCGGTTGCCAGGTCGACGGTTTCGGAGTGCCAGATCTCTGAGGGAACCTCCACGCTCATGAGGGCCAGCAGGTTCGGTAGGGGCACTTTGGGGGTGATGAGCAGGGAGTGGTCGTGGGAACGGATGGTTCCCACGTATTGGGCGGTTCTGAGCTGCCACACGTCCGGGTCGCCGGTAGGTGTGAGGGCCAGGTGGTTGCGGTGCTGGTCGGCTAGGTGGGTGACAACTGGTCGCGGGAGCGAAACGGTGATCTCTTTCCATTCGCTAAGGGCGATTTGGGTCACGGGGTCTCTGATGGTTGGTCCGGGCCGTGTTCTTTCCAGACGCTGTCGAACCGGAACCGTTTCGCCCTTTCGTCGCCGAAGAACAGGTCGTTGAGCATCGGTCCGATCTGGTAGCGCCAGATCAGGGAGAGCTGGTCGCGGTCGAGGCCTTTGGTCATGAAGTAGCTCGGGCCGAGCAGAAGATGGTCGCCGCCGAGTTCTTTTCGGAGCTGCTGGTTCACGCCGTCGACGAGGTCGGCAACCCACGCGGGTTCGTCGTTGGCGGCGAGCCAGCGGCCCAGCAGTCCAGAGATCGGATTTTCGTCCCGGTCGTCGGGGATGAACGGGACGAAGTGGAACCGGCGGCGGAGTGCCACGTCGACGGTGGCGATCGACCGGTCGGCGGTGTTCATGGTGCCGAGAAGCCACAGGTTGTCTGGAAGGCTGAACGGCTCGTCGGACCGGTAAAGGGGGTAGATCTCAGCCTCCCGGTATTCGAGGAGGAACAGCAACTCGCCGAGGACTTTGGCCAGGTTGGCCCGGTTGATCTCGTCGATGATCAGGATGTGGGGCCGGTTCAGCGGATCGGATGCGGCCCGGTCGGCCATGATTCGCAGCGGCCCGTCGACGAGCTTGTAAACGATGTCGTCGCTGCCGGTGCTTACCGGTCGGTATCCCTCGATGAAGTCCTCGTAGCTGGTCGACGGGTGGAACTGGATGAGCATTCTCTGCTCTTCGTTTGGTGCGATGGCTTCAGCGAGCCGGCGCGCTACATAGGTCTTACCCGTACCGGGTGGCCCATAGAAGATGACTTGGCGATGTCGTTCGAGAAGGCCGTGGACCTCGTCTAAGAAGTCGCGAGACAGATAGAGGTCCTCGGCAGCGTTACCAATCCGGTCTTCTTCGTCAGGATCGTCGATCACGTCGCCTTGGTCCCTCAGCCAATAGAGGAACCGGGACTGGGCCCAAAGGTCACCTGGGAACAGTGGTTCGGTGATTGCTCGGAGCGCATCATTGGAGAGAACATGTCGACGGCCGACCGGCTCGGTCAGGTCGGGAGATTGTTGGCCGAGCAGCGATAGGGCTGCGGCTTTTCCTTGCTCGCCGCTGAACACGTAAAGCGCCAGGAACCTTTCCGGGTAGGCGATCGCGAGGAACTTCATGATGACGCTTTCTTTAAAACCGCGGAGACCACGGTCGTCGTCGTTCATCACCCGGTCAATGCGGCTTTCGAAGGGTTCGTCTTGGTCCCAGAGCAGGTGGTTGAGCGCGACGAGCAGGCGTTGGAACGCCGCGTCGCCTCCGTCGCGAATTGTTGTGTTGAGGATGCTCTGCGGCCCTGGGTGGCCGTAGGTGCCGCCGTTGTAGATGCGGCGAATCTCAGCAAGGGGAATCGAGGGCAGGTTCTGAGGCTGCAACATTTGCTCCCAGATCTCTTGCTGCGCTTTCTGAGAAGTATCGGCCTCGGTGGGGTAACCGCTTTCTTGCAAGAACCGAGCTGCTAGCTCTCGGAGGTCGCCGGTTGGCGGTGCCGGTGCCGGTGGTCCCGGTGATGTATCGGCTTTCCAAACCAACTCGAAGGCTGGCCGGAGAGCGGTCGCCACTTCTCTCACGGATTGTTCAAGCGACTCTGCGGTGGTGAGCTCTTCTAAGGGGATCTTCTTGCCGAGCATTGCCCAACTCGGCCGATCCTCAAGCGGTACTTCCTCGGTTAATGCGTAACCCCATGTCATCCACTCGGTGTCGGGTGGCTTGTTGTCTTGGAGAAGGTCAAATACCAGTCTGCTGTAGCCCTTGCCGTCGTTTTGGTGAGACGAGGCGTAGAGGCCGATCGACACGCCGGTGGTCGAAACAATCAGATTGATCTGCGGTGTTCGATGTCCAACTTCAGGCCGCCAACTCGTCCAAACGTCTTCGCGGAGCCGACTTTTGTGACCAGCCCAAAATTCGCCCGCCCATCCGCGTTTCTGTTCCGCCCCAAGGCATTCCTCGACCACTTTTCCGAGGGGTTTTGCCATATGGCGGGCCATCTGGACCAGAACCGCCACGTTGCGGCGATTTAAGTCGTAGGTGCCGTCGTCCTCGGCGGGTTCTCGGGCCAGCTCGGCGCCGCGCTGGCAGCGGTCAACGGCTGTGACGTCTAACCCGAGCAGCGGAGCCTTAGACACGGAAGCGAGGGTCTGCTCAACTTCCACTGAAGGCCCGAACCTCTTGAAATGCTCCCGGTAGAGGAGATATTGATCGGCAGATGGCATGCCCTCGGGTAGGAATCCGAGCTTCTGTAGCGCATCTGAGGCGCTGGTCCAACTGACCGGCCACTCATCTGGTGCTTCAAGCCACCAAAACCAAGAAAGCAGGGCACCCACCCTGCCTACAGCAGCTCCGCTACCACCCTGTCTAAGCCGTTCCACAAGCGAGACGAGCGCCTCAATCTGGTTGACTGCTGCTTTTTCGTTTCCCGGGGGTGTTAACGCCCCAACCAGCACGGGGGTGATCTCGGCGGGTTCACTGTCGTTAATGAGTTGGTTGAGAAACATTGCACCGTTCGGCCCACCGAAGCCGTACCACGACTTCCCTCGGGCCCACTGGTCCATCCCGGCACGAAACGCCTGTAAGTCCAACGACTCCTTGAAGGCGCTAATGATCCCGTCGAGCTCTGGGCGGGCGCTTTCACGTTCGGCCTGTGCCGAGGCCATCGCCTCAGCTACCTCGTCGGCGAACGCTTCCTTGAGCTGTTCGTACCGGCGTATGCGGAACGACCACTCAACCTCGTCAAGCTCAACCACGGCCACACCCTAACCGAAGCCTTTTTGAGAGTCTCCGGAGCCACAACGCCCTGTTGAAACTGCTGTGCGGGCCGCAACTCCCCTCAACTCGGATTGCCCTCCGCAACCCATCAGGCGAACCCAAGGCGTCAGCGCAGAGGGTCGCCTTCTGCGTCGGAGTCTCTGAGGGGAACCGGCACTCCTCGGTCCAGCGGCGAATCCAACATCAGCGCCGGGCCAGGTATGTACATTTCAGCGGGCCGGCCGCCTTCTTCTCCCGGGTCACTGTAGGCACCGACCAGTTGGACAAAGTCGGCGGTGTTCTTCACCTTGCGATGGAAATTCCCCGGGTCGAGTCGGGTGTTCCACACCGTTTCATAGACCCTGCGGAGTTGGCTGATCGTGAACTCCGGCGGACAGAACGCTGTGGCCAGTGTCGTGTACTCGAGTTTGGAGCGGGTGCGTTCTATGGCTTCGTGGATGATCGCCGAGTGGTCGAAGGCCAGCCTGAGCCCACCAGCTTCGATCTTTGACACGGGGACGAGACCTGCATCGCGGGCGTCGCTGCCCGCCGCTGGGTGTAGTTCTGACAGATCGCCGAGGATGGCCCAGTAGGCGACGGTCACCACCCGCATACGCGGGTCGCGGTCCGGTGAGCCGAAGGTGCCGAGTTGTTCAAGGTGCACCGACCCGGCATCCACCCCGGTTTCTTCCAAAAGCTCCCGGTTGGCTGCCTGGTCGAGGTTCTCGTCCGGTCTGACAAACCCACCCGGGAGCGCCCATGATCCGAGGAACGGTGGCTCACCGCGTTCGACGAGGAGTACCTGGAGGGCGTCGTTGACGATGGTGAAGATCGCCACGTCCACGGTGACCGCAAACGGCGGATAGTCACCTGCGTTGTAGTCGACCTGAGCTTCGGCCTCGCTAGTCACGCACACCAACCTAGCAGTTGGTGTTGCATAGACAAATACCATCGGATAGAGTTATTGTTGTTGTGACTTGAATATGGGTTGAATTGGACTGTCACACCCCTCCCTCATAATGGAGGTGTGGACAGTTTCGAGCACGTCACGGGCCTCCAACGCGGTTAACAAA
>JAPKBW010000046.1 GCA_028823235.1 Longimicrobiales bacterium
TCCCCCCTCCGACACGTAGGGAACCGCTGTTTGACAGCGGTTTTCGTCGCGCCTGTACATAGAGGAAGCAGGAGGCGACTGACTAAACGGGCGTGACATACTCCGGAGATGGGTGATACGTCGCTGGAGTCTTGGGTTGATGAGACATCGACAACGGCGTTGCTCGTCCAGGTCGCAGGCGAGACCGTCATCGAGATCGACAGGCCGACCAATGCCCCGGGCTGGATCGGTTTCGACGGTGCACCGAACCTCGGCGAGCCGGAAGGCGGGACGGGTCTTCCGTTTGAACCGCTGCCAGATGGCCGAATGCGGCACGACATCGCCTCCGGTCAGAAAAGCGTCATTGCCGTTCTCGTCGCGATCGGCGCCGAACGGGGCCTGCTGCGACTCGACGATCCTGTCTCTAAGCACCTCGGTCGAGGGTGGAGCCAGGCGACCCCCGACGAAGAGGTCGCCATCACTGTTTGGCATCTCCTTACGATGACGTCGGGACTGGGTGATGACATGTCGTATGCCGCCCCGCCGGGGACGCGCTGGTGGTACAGCCTCGGTCCTACGTGGCACCAACTCAAACCGCTCCTTGAAGCCGCATCGGGACGGACGCTCCAAGATCTGACCGACGACTGGTTGGCCGGGCCGCTGCGGATGGAGGATTCGACCTGGATCGAACGGGCGGGAATGACATACCTCGACGGCAGACCAATCGAGGCTCTGCTCACCTCAGCTCGCGACCTGGCCCGACTCGGGAACATGGTGCTGAACAAGGGGGCCGTGGCTGGCCGTCGGGTGCTCGGAGCAGAGTCGCTGACCGAACTCCTGACGCCATCTCAGGACCTGAACCGTGCCTACGGCCTGCTCTGGTGGTTGAACGGCCAGCGGCCCATTCTCCGACCCTTGGTGGAAGACCCTGTCGACAGTGTCCTGATCCCCAACGCACCCGCCGACACAGTTGCCGCCCTCGGTGCGATGGGCCAGTTCTGCCTTGTAACTCGAAGTCACCAAGCAGTCGTGGTCCGTCTCGGCTCGGCACCGAGAGGTGACTTGACGGGCGGCGATGTCACTTCCGAGATCTGGCAGCTCCTCAACCAGACCCTGTTCCGCAGGCTGTGATGGCGTTGACTGGGGGCGTTCAAGTCCCCCCTCCGACACCGCTGTAGCGAACTGGCCAGGCCCTTCTGGCTGTCCTGCTGGTCGAGGGACGTAACGTGGGGCATGAGGACGGTTGCGGGGCTACTGGTTGCGGTGGTGTTGATTGCTGGGTGCAGCAGATCCGGTGATTCTGAGTTGGAAGCGCAACCCTCCACAACCGTGGTCACGACGACCACGACGTTGCCGCCAACCACGACGTTGCCGCCAACCACGACCACTGTCCCACCGACTACGACTGCAAGGCCGACGACGACTCAGGCACCGACAACCACTCCTTCAACCACGACTACTGCGGCACGAATGACGACGGAGACATCAGCGGCGCCTGCTTCTAGCGCAACAACGGTTTCCGATGAACTGCTAGTGCTTTCAGCGATCGCTGAATTCTTGCCCGACGGGCAGGTGTGCGAAGAGCAACTCTTGTCGGCTGATTCCCCTGAAAGGGGATGGGAGGGTTGGGGCGGTGCCGGTTGGGAGACAGAGGTCGGTGGCTTCGAAGAGTTGGTGGTTCAGATCACCTGCGATTTCGACTCAGAGGAGTTCTGGTTCAGTCATCGGTTGCGGATTCAGTACCCGCTTAAGACCGGGGAAGCAGCAGAGGTGATCAACTCAGAGGTTCGCTCAGTGGTGGCTCGAGGGATTCTCGACTACTTCATCGATTCACGTGACCGCTTCTCAGAACTAAGGCTCACCGGAGAAGAGCAACGTTCAGATCAGACACAACACCGTGGCTGTGGCTCCCCCGGTTACCTTGCCATCAGTGGCGTCGTTCCCTACTCGAACGACGGATTACACAGCGTGTACCTGTCATTTGGCCAGAACCATCCGTGTGCGAACACGACTGCTAGCCCTGTGGCGACTTTGAACTTCGACGTGTTTGGCGACCGCCATCCGGACATGTCGGCAAGTGACTACAAATCGCGAATGCTCTTCGATCTTCCTGATTTGTTCAAGGACGGCTCGGTTTGGGAGGCCGAACTCGTAGAGGTCATCCGCCGCCGCTGGGTCGAAAGCGGTGAGGATCCCGACGAGTGGCTGGTCGGACCGTTGACTGTCGAGTTCGTAAGGTCGCTTGACTTCACCATGGGTCCTGACACCCTTGCACTGCACGCCCAGCCCTACACCGTCTGGTTTCCGGGAGGGTGCTGCGGGTCGAGTTCGGACCACCTAGAGATCGACTACGAGGAGTTGACCGAGTACCTCCATCCGGACGGCCCTTACCGGCACATCCTCAACAACTGACCCGACTCCGCCAGGCAGCCACGCAGGCAGCCACGGGGGTGACACACCCTGACAGCAGCCTGGAGGCCCTTCTGGCTGTCCTGCTGCGCTGGCGTGAGTCGGCCGTTGGATCTAGAATCGAAGCGTGCGCATTCTCGTCTCTCTGGTGGCAGCCCTCACCTTGGCAGTGTTCTCGCTGTCGGTGGGCGGCGTGTCGGCCCTCAGCGAAGACCCAGCCGATGCTCCGATCGAGGCACCCGCCGATCCAGCCGGGGAAGATCGCGCGTTCGAGGATGGCGAGATGGGGAAGATCGACGGTTGCGAAGGTGAGATCTACTCGACCCATGAAGCAGCGGCAGAGGCGGCCGAAGCCAAGGGAACCGGTTTCCACGAGCACCAGGAAGCCGGAACGACCTACTACATGATTAGTTGAGCGGCAACCGAATGAGCGGGTGACCTTGTACGGCAAAGGCAAGACCGACTGACCTGGGGCCGTGATGGCGTTGACTGGGGGGATTCAAGTCCCCCCTCCGACACCACACGTAGAGTGAGGTTCGCTTCCGCCAGCCAAACAGGGACGCACCGGCATGACGTATGCAGGAAACCGACGGATCATCGACGTCGACAGCCACCTCTTCGAACTCGACGACTTCCTTCGCGCTGTCGCGACCGACGACGAAGCCGCCTTTATCCGGCCGATGGAGGCACAGACAGACCTGCCTGTCTCTTTGGAGGCCATTGAGCGGGGCCGTGAGCACCTCGATCGTCGGAAGGCCGACCCCGAGTTGATGGCCAAGTTCGAAGCGGGCATGTTCGACATCAGCCGTAGTCCGTGGTCCCGCCTCGGTGCGTTCGATCCGGCCGAGCGGTCCCACGCCCTCGACGTCCTCGGCTTCGAGCGTCAGATCGTCCTCGGCACGTTCTCGTTCCACCAGATCGCTCACGAGGACAACGCAAAGGCGCTCGAAATCGGTGCCCGGGTCCACAACCGCGCGATGGGCCGCTTCTGTGCCCACGACAATCGGTTGCTCGCCGGAGGGTACGTGCCACTCTCACTCGGTCCCGACGTTGCCGGCGCACTCCTCGACGAGGCGTTCGTCGATGGTTGCTACACGGTCATGGTGGACACGAACGAGGCTGATCCCGAAGCACGCTCGTTCACGCATCCCGACTTCGATCCGATCTGGGCTCGCTTCGCTGAACAGGACGTGCCGCTGCTGGTGCACATCGCGGTGAACGGCCACTACGACCCCGTCTCGCCGAGCTTCAAGAACAACGGGCGTGGCTCCACTGCCGTGGGCGGTGATGCGCCGGACTCGAACCTGGGTCTCGTCGCGATGCACAACTCGGCCGAGCTGTTCCTTTCGGCGATGATCCTCGACGAGGTCTTCGAGCGTCACGACGGCCTGCGGTGCCTCTCGCTCGAGCATGGGGCCTCGTGGGTGCCGGGCTGGCTCCACAAGCTCGACTTCGTGGAACGGTCGACCCGTAGTGTTGCTCCTCGGAGCCGCAGGGCTTCCGACATCGCACGCGAGCGCGTCCGCTTTGCGCCGTTCGCCGGCGAGCCGGTCGGCTGGCTCATTGAACAGCTCGGTCCCGACATGCTCTGCTTCGCTTCCGACTACCCCCATCCCGAGGGCTCGAGCGATCCGATCCGGAAGTTCGAGGCGACCATGGACGGGGTCGATCCGGCCGCGGTCGAGGCGTTCTACGCCGGCAACGGGGAGCGCTTCCTCGGTACCGCACCGACCCCGGTCTGATCGGGTGGGACACCCAGTCGCCGCCACTCTGCCATAGCCCTAATTTTCACCTAACCGGAAACTTGGCTAGAAGACTTCCAGTTGTGGTCCGACCTTGATGCCATACCCCCCTGGGTGGTGGGGGTGGCCGTCAACCCCCACGTGTAGATGTGGGCAGGCCTAGGTCAAGTCCAGTCTGCATTGTCCAGGTCAGTTGGGCGGGGAAACTTCTTCGAGTGACTTGCCGCGACGGACAGCGTCGAGTTGATGGCGCTTTACGCATGGTTGACGGACAGCCTCCGGGCGGCCGTTGTCGAACCGGGCGCCCTACCCAATAGCGATCAAGGCGACCGCGAGGCTTGATCCACCGAGCCCTAATGCCTGCCACCACCACATTTTCTGGCCTCGTATGGCAACACCAAGGAGCACGGCCACCGCCGCGTACTGCGAGGACACGACGCTCACCACAGCGAGGCTCCCGCCTCTGAGGGCAAGAACGAACAGGACCACTGCTGCGATCGCAAAGATGCCAGCCACGAACGAAGAGATGAAGGCGCTCCGCTCCCTCGGAAAGAGCCGAGGTCCGGTAGCGCGAGTGACCGAGATCGCAATAAGAAACGCCACGACGCGTTGGAGCAAGAGCGGTGAACCGCCAGCGTCGTCCCCGATGTAACTGAGCAGGATCAACATGATGCCAAAGACGACCCCGGCCAAACCCGCTACGAAGAGGCCGGCCGACCCGTCACCAGGATCTCCACGCTCGTAGGACGACAACGCAATGGCGACAACGCCCAACGCGAGGCCGATCGAGGTGACCGTCGACGGTGAGGCACCCGAAACGAGAAGGTCCCACAACACCGGGACGCTAGACATCACTACTGCTGCAGTTGGCGCCGCGGTTCGCAACGACCCGCGGGAGTACGCGACAAACAACAACAAAATGCCAACACTGTTGGCGGCTCCGGCGAGAGTCCCGTGTGCCAGGTCAGAGGTTGTTGGGTTGCCAGACCAGAACACGGCGACGACCGCCATTACGAAAACACCGGCAAGTAGCACCGTCGAAGTGACCTCGCTGGCGCGCTCTCTCTTAGTGACGCCAGACGCGAAGAAGTCACTCAATGCGATTGAAAATGTCGAGAGAACCGCGTAGATCACCGACACAGGCAGCAGTATGCACCGCGTTCCGCCGTGTTGCGGGCAATGGCAAGTCGACCACCGATCAGGTCGGCCACTTCGGGCCATACGTGGTCTAAGTCCGGCGCATCAGAGGTGTCGGCAGGTCGCATGCCGTGAATCTCGATGTTGAAGTCGTCGTACCCGTTGTCGGGAGGACGGGATCAGGCATGAACCTTCAAGGGTGCTTTCGTTGTCGTCGGCGGTTGAACGACCGACAGCACACGCAGAGTTTCTGTCCTCACGGGCCGTTTCAAAGTCGATGGCGTTCGATTCCCACCGCGGGACAAGCCTCCAGACAGATCGATGGGGATCAGACTCTTAGTAGGCGATACGCGGGATGTGCTCCTCCCATGTGCGTTCGGAGACGACCCTGGTTCCCTCGTAGCCGGTAATGCGGCCATCGAGGTGGAACTGGGTTGCGTCGCAGGTCACAGCCAACAGGCTTTCGGTACGCACTTGCCAATCATCCCGAGCAAACGCGAAGTCAGCCCGATATTCGATGGAAGCCGAGAGCGGATCGCCCTCGACGATTCGGTATCGCTGAGCGCTCTGGTTTGAGTATCGAAGGCGAGTGGCCTCAAACTCGACCTCACCGGCGTCGACCTCGACCTCGAGGAGGT
>JAPKBW010000047.1 GCA_028823235.1 Longimicrobiales bacterium
CGTAGCAACCGAACTGCGCGAACCCGGTGTCGTCGAGCAACACGAACACGACGTTTGGTGCACCGTTTCCGGGGTGCGGCCGTTCCTCGAAATGCGGCTCGGAATCGGCCAAGGTGCGCCCGATCCTTCCTTTGAAGTCTGTCATGCCTGCTCCTGGATCTCAGATGGTGATGGTGGTCAAGTCGTCGCCGATGAGCACATCGCCGTCGTAGTGCTCGGCGGCCCGAGCGACCCATTGCGGATACTGGTCGGGCGTCGGCGCGGGAACCACGTGGGTCAAGGCGAGCCGCTCGGCTCCCACCCGGGCCGCGGTCTGCGCTGCCTCGACGACTCCTGAGTGGTACTCCAGGATGTCTTGCGCCATCTCGCCAGGGAGCATCACGACACCTCGACCGGCGTCGACGAGGATGTGTGTGTCACCCGCCTTCGCGAGGGTCGAGGGGCCTGCGCTGTTGGGGTCCGGCAGCGGTGATCCTGTTCCGGTCAAGACGATGTCCATCAGTCGTGTCCGTCCTTTTGGTTGTGGGCCTCCGGGTGACGAAACGATTGATCGAGTCAAAGACGTTTCTCATTGGATTGACCATAGTAATGTATTTTCATAGAATATGAAATTATCTTGACGCCAGGAGATATCCAGTGAGCGACCATCAGCCCAACCTGCTGTTCATCTACGCCGACCAGCACCGCGCCGACGTCATGGGCTGCGCTGGCAACGACATCGTCGTCACCCCCCATCTAGACCGATTGGCCTCGGAGGGCGTCCGCTTCGACCAGACCTGGACCGAAAGCCCGGTCTGCCAGCCGGCCCGCGCCTCGCTACTGACCGGCCGCTACCCCAACGACCACGGGGTGCTCGGCAACTTCGCCGGCGACTGCCAACCCGAATGGGACACCTTCCCCCGCCGCCTGCAACAGGCCGGCTACACCACGGCGTCGATCGGCAAGACGCACTTCGCGTCATGGCCGATGATGGTCGAGCCGGGAACGCCAGCGCCGACCGACGAGTGGATCGGCAGCTTCGGGTTCGACCACGTCGTCGAGGAGTTCGACCGATACGTCCACGTCGGCGACTGGGAGACGCCCTACATGCGGTTCCTGCGCGAACACGACGCTCTCGAGCCGTACCGCGAGGTGGTGGTTGCCAACTTCCGGGGCGGAGACCGGCACTGGAACGGCGTCACCTCTCCCCTGCCCCAGGAGTTCGATCTCACGTGTTTCCTAGCCGACGAGGCGCAACAGTGGCTCGACCGTCAGCCGAGCGACGGGCCCTGGTTCCTTCAGTTGTCGTTCGTACAGCCGCACGTGCCGCTGATGGGCGACCCCCTCTGGGCCGATCACTACGGTGGCGTAGAAATCGCCCGCACGGCCCCCGAGGAACCGGTGCCGACCAGCGACGAATGGGCCACGCACCTGGCCTTCCTGCGCAGGCACTCGCACAGTGACCTGTTGAGCGACAAATTCGTGCTGGCCGGTGCCCGTCAGTACTACGCGATGGTGTCGCTGATCGATCAGCGAATCGGCGACCTTCTTGCTCAGCTCGAGAAACAGGGCCAGCTGGACAACACGTGGATCGTCTATTCGGCCGACCATGGCGAGATGCTCGGCGACCACGGCCTGATGGCCAAGATGAACTTCTACCGATCGTCGGTGCGGGTGCCGCTGATCGTGCGCCCCCCCGGCGGCACCAGCGGCCGGGTCGAGACGGCGCCGGTCCAGACCTTCGATGTCGCGGCAACGCTACTTGACGCCGGGACGGCTACAGCCCTCGGTGGAGCGCCGTCCCGGTCGCTGGTGCCACTCGTGACCGGCGACGGAGGCACTGCTCGCCATCACGCGGTGAGCATGATCCGCATGCGCCCGGGGCTCCCGACCTGGCAGGCCATTACCGACGGCCAGTGGCGGGCCACCCTCAACGCCGACACCGGTGAAGCCAGCGAGCTGTTCGACCTCGTGGCCGACCCTGACGAGGCCACGAACCGGGCCGGCGACCCGAGCGCCGGCGACGAGTTGGTCCGCCTTCGCGACTTGCTGGCGTCGACCCTGGAGCCGACGTGACTGAGACCGTCGAGGACGGGCGCGTCGCCCGGGGCCGGCGTACCCGCGCGACGGTGATCGATGCCCTGCTCATCCTGTACGTCGAGGGCAATCTCACCCCCACCATCGAAGACATCGCATCCCGAGTGGGGATGACCTCCCGGTCCATTTACCACCACTTCCCGGACCGCAATGCGCTAGCGGTGGCGTTGGCCGAGCACCAGAAAGCCCAACACCCGGAACTGTTCATCGCTCATCCGATCTCCGGGAGCCGCGCCGCACGAATCGACGGCCTCGTCGACCACCGAGCCGAGCTCTTCGAGACGGTCGCGCCGGTGCGCCGCTCCGCGTTGGCCGTCATGCACGCGTCGCCGGAGATCCGCTCTCAGCAGACCAAGCTGGCCGCCCGCCTCCGCCGGCAGGTGACCCGCACCTTCGAGCCCGAGATCTCAGCCCTCGACCGCAGCACGAAAGCCGAGGCCATCGAACTTCTCGACCTCCACACCAGCTGGGAGACGTGGGAGCGGCTGCGGCGCTGGCAGCGCCTGTCGGTCCAGCGCAGCCATAGCCTCGTCACCGACCTGGTGACCCAGACCCTCGACACAAGGTCCGGTTCAGGACTCCCGGCAAACAGAAATCTCCCAGCTTCCTGAAACAAACCACGGGAACACGTGAAGAAGAGGCCGCTACTCCCCCGGTTGTTCTTTGTCTTTCCTCAACCAAGGAATAACTACCACTAGCTCGTTATCAACACCACCACCAGCAAAGCGATCAACACCACACCAAACAGAGTGGAACGAGGACCCAGCAAACCCCAACTGTTCAACAGTTTGCGATCCTTACCATCCTTCTTGCCCATAGCCTGCCTAGCTGTTCAGATCACGCAAGCGGTGCTGAGCTGACGCATGAGCCGGCGCTCGGTCGGGTCCCACGCGTCACGTCGATGCATGGTCCCGAGGGTGTCGAACATGATCAAATCGCCGACCTCCCAATCATGGCCGTAGATCCGATCAGGCTGGGTGGCGTGCAAATGCAGCTGCTTGAGCAGGGCACTGCTTTGAGCCCGCTCCATTCCTACGATTCGACGGGTGATGCCCCGTGACACATACAGGATCTCGTCGCCGGTGTCGGGATGGCGCACCACCACTGGATGCTCGGCCTCAGGGATGTCGGGACGGTCAATGCCCGCTGCCTCATCGCGCTCGATCTTGGCCGCAAAATCTTTGTCGGGTTCAGTCATGTAGTCGGCAATACTGTGCGTGGCCCGCAAACCGCTGAGGCGAGCCCGCAATCCTGGGTCGAGGGTTGCGTAGGCGTCGTACATGTCTGTGAAGTACGTCCGGGGTGGTTCAGCCGGAAGCTCCACCGCGTTGAGAAAACTTGTCTTCGCGGGTGTTGCCACATAGGAATAGTCGGCGTGCCACTCAAGGTTGGTGGCGCCCTCCACTCCCAAACGGTCGCCGTCCTTGCCGCGAATGTTTGTCACTGGGAGGATCTCTGGAAGCGCTCCCGCATTCCGGAACCACTCCGACCCTCTAATCGGGTCGCCGAACGACTCGACGAATCTCACCAGGTCCTCGTCAGTGGGCTGAGGCTGGCCGCGAAACACCAACAGCCGGTGACGGTGTAACGCCTCAGTGATGCTTCGCTTGCTCGCGTCGGTAAGCGGTTCGGCTGGTTCCCAGCCAGAAACCAGAGCCCCAAGCGGGGCCTCAGACAATGGAACGATATCGAGACTCACGATGACCCCTTCCTAGGCTGTCGACCGAATACCAGGACGTGGCCTGACAATCACCGTAGCTCGGGTTGCGGTGGCCTAACCGATTGGTGACTCAAACGAGAGATGACATTAAGAAGTATCGATATTTCCTCAGTTGCGGCGCCCGGTTTGGGTTTTGGGGCCGTTACCTTCCTTGCACCCATGTCTTGCCCCGTGGTTTAGCCGCCGCTACTCCCCCGCTTAACGCTTAGCTTTGGCTGCTTTCTTCGCAGCTTTACGCCTAACTTAGTCCTGTCAGTAAAGGGGGTCGAGTGGCAGGCCGGGGCCGTAGATCTTGATCGTGTCCTCCAGCCGAGCAGCTTTGAGTTCTTCGATTCTCTTCAATTTCTCGACGATGATGTCGGGGTCCTCGTTGTTCCACACCTCAGGCATCAGTTCGAGTCCCTGTACCCGTTCACGTTGGGTTTGAATGGCTTCTTCGCCCCACTGGCAACGCCGCAACACGTCACAATAGTGAGGTAGCTCCTCAGGGCCAATGGGGGATTGCTCAATTTCGGCTCGTTCCTGTAACGCCCACAGCACCTTGCGTTTCTCCAACAAGATGTCCATCAGGTCGTCTGCCAGGTCTAAATCCCGTTCTGACGCTTCGCTGTGTTGAGGTACCCACGGCAGAGTGTTTTGACACACCCCGTTGGCCTCAAGTACCGCTACGAGGCTGCTGAAAGCTTTTTGGACTTTAGGCAGGTTGTCCCTCACCAGTTTGCATTCGTCACCTGCCCCCGCAGCCCACAGCGCTTGACCCAACAGGTCCATGGCACCTACCGATTGGTTCAGGAAATGCATTCGAACCCCATCAGCGTTTGGGTGGTTATGCCAAGGGACTTGTTCAGGCGCCACTCTCCCCCACCGCGGCCTTTGTGATAAGCCTCGCGAACCAACCCGAAGCATCTTCTTCGATTTGCCCCGAAACTTCACAGCACCAATTTAGTGACCCCGATGACACTGATCGGATTGTTGCTATTTTATGCCTCGAAGAGGCCGCCCAAAACCTTCAGCCACATAACGGCAGAATAGGTCCTACGTTTCAGCCTTTGAGCAAAGTTTGAGTAGCTGTGATCGCCAAACATGCTTGCTAAGGCTCATCGAACCTGCGACCCCCTCCTTGTAAGAAATAAACGAGCCCTGGATACCTAGACTTTGCGGAGTCGCCCCTGTGAGGATGAGCCCAACAACACACCCACACCTATCAACACAGCAAGAGTGCTACAACAAGGTTGAGCGAGAATGGTTCAAAAACCGACAACTTGCTTGCGACGTGTGGACCGAACTGACGATGTAAAGAGGTGCTTCGATGGCGTTTAATCTTATGGAATTGCCATACGCGTTATCTGATCTGGAACCGTATATGAGCCGGAAAACGCTGGGATTTCATTACCAAAAACATCATGCTGGTTATGTAACCAATTTGAACAAACTTATTGGCGATGTCGATGACGAGTTAGCGTCCGTTATTAGCTCCTCAAGCGGACTGGTATTCAATAATTCAGCTCAAATCTGGAACCACAATTTTTTCTGGCAGTCCATGTCTCCCCAAGGTGGAGGAGCCCCGTCTGAACCCGTTGAGCAGGCCCTATCGAGTGCATTCGGGTCTGTGTCACAGTTTAAGAAGTTATTTTCGGAGGCCGCGTTAAGTCAGTTTGGGTCCGGTTGGGCCTGGCTTGTCGATGATGGCGACGATCTAAAAATTATGAAAACTAGCAACGCCGATTTGCCTTTAATGCACTCAGCACAATCGATGTTGACCATCGACGTGTGGGAGCACGCTTACTATCTCGATCATCAGAACCGCCGCGTGGACTACATCAACACCTTTGTTGATCACCTCCTGAATTGGAGTTTGATCGAATCTCTCATTATTAATCCATAGGGTCACCACCCCATTCGGCGAGCCCGTAGACGCCAAAGACGAGCCGAGCGCGTTGACACATTGCTGCAGTGAATACGTGGACGCATTGGTCACCCTCAAATTTCGGCGTGACCTGGCCTACCTACCAGGACCCCCGGTGTGCAAAATCCAATGTTGCTTCTGACCACTACCCTGAAGGAACAA
>JAPKBW010000048.1 GCA_028823235.1 Longimicrobiales bacterium
TTCTGGCACAACGTCCGAGCCTGGGCGTTATGTTAAATCCCCAGGGGAGCCCGTGGCGGGCAACGCACATGGCACCCCGTCCTGACCCATCTCGGACTGAAGCATCCGCCCGGATGAACGCACGGCCCCCGAGCCCCTCTACGAGCGATCCCGGGTGCCATGCGCTCAGACAGAAGAGTTAGGAGCGATTGCGCCGACGGCCCTTGCCCTCAGGGCCTGTTCGTCCGAGGCTGACCAGCAGGGGATGTGGTCCGACAACGGCGATAGCTCCAATTCGTTCAACTACACCGCCGGGGGCGACGCGGGTTGCTTGGTGTTTCGCGAAACTCTTAGACATGTCCCCGAACCGACCACCGCGCTTAATGAATACAAAACTCGAATCGACTGAAAATTGAATTAAACGTAAGACTCGTTCCCGGCTCAACGAGCAGGGCATTCGAGCGCGCTTCCGGCACAACCCGGGTATGGGCGTTATGTTGAATCGCTATGGGGAGTCCCGTGCCGGGGCCCCGGCCGGTCTAGTGTCGGCCCCTGGGAGCGAGCCAACACGTGGGTTGGGATGCGTCGATGAGGAAGAGGAAAACTTATGGACAGGTTGCGCGTGTTTACCGCGGGACAGATCCGGACGATGGATCCGGGGCGGCCGACTGCAACGGCGGTAGCGGTGTCCGAGGGACGGATCGTGTCGATCGGTTCGCTGGAATCGATGCAGCCTTGGTTGAGGCGGGTCGATCACGAGGTCGATGACACCTATTCCGATCGTGTGCTCGTCCCTGGTCTGATTGACCCGCACACTCATCTGCGGATGTCGGGCACGTTCATGGGGCTCGACTACGTGGGCCCCATCCCGTGCCAAAGCCCAAGCGGACTGGTGCGGGGCCTCGACGATCGTGCCGCAGTCCTTGCTCGGCTCAAAGATCTTGTGACGTCCATCGATGATCCGACCCGCCCGGTTGTCACTTGGGGGTATGACCCCGGCAGTCAGGGCGGTCACCTCGACCGAGACATGCTGGATCAGATCTCCGACACCGTGCCGATCTGGGTTCTCTCATACGCCCCTCATATTGTTTACACGAACACGCCGATGATAAAACGCATCGGGGTCACCGACGAAACCAGCGCTCACGGCCTCGGTCGGTATCCCGATGGACGACTCAATGGTTGGTTCATCGAGACTGGTGCGGTCGGGATGGCTGTCGCTCCGGTAGCTGAGTACGTGTACCGCCCTGGCTTCGGGGTCGAGGCCTTGAGTCGGCAGGCAGCGGTTGCAGTCCGCAACGGGGTCACCACCACAGCGGACATGATCTGGGGGGCTGAGTCGTTCGAGCGTGAGTGGGATGACCACGAAGAAGTGATCAGCGCTGGCGGTTTCCCCCTCCGCGTTTTGCTGGTGCCCTTCCACTCGCGGCTCGAGACAAAGTACGGCGATGGCCGGATCGACTTTCTCCGCTCGATGAAGGAACGCAACACCGATCAGCTCGCAGTGCACGGGGTGAAGTTCGTGAACGACGGCTCGTACCCGTCTATGACATTGAAGCTTAACTTCCCGGGCTACCTTGATGGCGAGGAGGGCCTCACCGGTGAGGTGCCGTGGGAAGACATGGTCGAGACCATGTGGCCGTACTGGAAGGAAGGAATCCAGATCCACTCTCACGCAAACGGTGATCAGACGATAGATATGACCCTCGACACCCTCGCCGAACTCCAGTCCCGCAAGCCTCGGTTCGATCACCGTTTCACGATCGAGCACTACAGCATCAGCACCGTGGCCCAAGGCCGAAGGCTCGCAGCGCTCGGCGGGATGGCCAGCGTCAACCCGTATTTCGTTCACTACCGATCCTTGATTCATTCCGAGAGTGGGTTCGGGCCGGACCGGGCGGCTGTGACGGCTCGCCTCGGCACACTCGAACAAGCAGGGGCCATGTTCACGCTGCACTCTGACTACAACCTTGTCGTCGGTCCAATGGCGCCGCTCACCGCAGCATGGGTTGCGGTGAACCGGCTCGCTGCCGATGGGGAGACGGTCATGGCCCCTGGAGAGCGAATCTCGGTTGATCGTGCCATGCGCGCCATCACCACCGATGCCGCGTTCGTGCTGCGACGTGACCATGACATCGGCAGCCTCGAGGTCGGCAAGCTGGCCGACTTCGCTGTGCTCGGCGACGACCCATACGAGGTTGACCCGGCCAAGCTCAAGGATATTCCCGTCCTAGGGACTGTTCTGGGTGGTGTGCCCCACGCTGCTAATGACTGACAGCGCAGATCGGCTCCACTACGAGTGGGACGCGCTTGTCTCGATGATCCAGGCACCAATTCCGCCTGCCGATGAACAGCCGACGACGCGGGTGCCGGTGACGGTCGTGGGTGGGTTCCTCGGGGCTGGCAAGACCACGCTGCTCCGCCACCTTCTCACCTCCCACCACGGACTGCGCATCTCTGTCGTGGTCAACGATCTGGGTGAGGTCAACATCGATGCCGAGCTCCTCGCATCGGTTGCTGCCGAGCGAATCGATCTCAGCAATGGTTGCAGTTGCTGCACTCTGGGACCCGACCTCGCTCGATCCTTGCTCGAACTGGCAGGCCGGTCGCCGACACCCGATGCCATCATTATCGAGACCAGTGGCGTCGGCGATCCGACCGGAATCGCAACCGTCATAGCGGCCGAGCCCCGTCTCCGTCTCGATGGAATCATCACCGTGGTCGACGCAAGCTCGCTCGCCGACAGGCTCGACGAACCAGCCCTCGCTCCTCTGATCCAACGCCAACTCGACGCTGCTCACATCGTTGTCCTCTCACGTTCGGATCAACTCAGTGCTACCGAGCTGGCCAACCTCACCCAACGGCTCGCAGCACTGGCCCCCGGACGCCCCGTGATCCCCGTTGAGCACGGTCGCCTCGATCCGTCCGTCGCCATCTCGGCAGCATCACGGGGCGCCCGCCCCGAACCCGCACGAGCGGGAGCTTCCATTGCCGGATTCGTCACGTCGACGCTGGATCTACCGACCCCGATTTCTCGCGGTGAACTGATCGCACGACTGGAGAGCCTGAATGTGCTCAGAGTGAAAGGGTTCGTCGAGCTAATCGACGCTCCTGGACGATCTCACCTCGTCCAGATGGTCGGCCGATCATGGACACTCGACGACTGGGGTCCACTCAGCGACGACCAGAAAATCGGTCGTCTCGTGACCGTCAGCCTGAAGTAGCGAGGCTCACCGAGACGTGTCGGCCGCGATGAAGTCGCGCAGGAGCGCGAACGCGCGATCCGGGTCGTCATGCCATACCCCATGACCGGCGTTCTCGAAGCGTTCGAACCGTACAATAGAGGGGTCAAGATGGGCAACGATATCTTCGCTGTCCTCGATCGGGGTGACCGGGTCGTGCGCACCCGCCGTCACCAACGTGGGGCAGGTCACATGGCGGAGATCGGCGAGATGGTCCATTGCGTGCCAGACCCCACCGAGCGTGTGAAACGCAACAGCCACTTCTTTGCGAAAGACCGCAGTTTGAAACGCGGGACCCTGCGGAGTGGGGTTGTACAGCGGCATGCAATGCTCGCCATAGGCAGCGAAAGTCGATAGGTCGCCGATCCGCTCGAGGCTGTCGAGTGCCGCCTCACGTGCGACCTCTCCGCCAAGCCGATCGAAGACCACGGCGCACCGCTGCGGGTCTAGTCGTGCCTGCGTGCTCGATAAGATGAGTTTGCCTGGGTGATCTGGATGCCTGATGCCATAAACCGCCGCCACCATCCCGCCGGCTGAATTCCCGAGAACGACGGGCTTGTCGATCTCGAGTGCATCGCAGAACCCAACGAGATCGTCGGCCCAGCCCTCGAGGCTGTACTGCCCGTT
The DNA here is from genome assembly GCA_028823235.1 of Longimicrobiales bacterium. NCBI lineage: Bacteria > Pseudomonadati > Gemmatimonadota > Longimicrobiia > Longimicrobiales > Longimicrobiales bacterium. The sequence goes on from JAPKBW010000048.1 coordinate 3,849, forward strand.
CGGGTCGTCGTCGCTTCGCCCGCATCCCCGCATATCCAGGTAGACGACCCGGAAAAAATCCTCCAACAACGCGAAGTCAGGCCGGAATGCGGTGTGGTCAGAGAAACCCGGCGCCCCATGCAACACGATCAGCGTCGGCCGCTCTGTTGCGTGACTCGCTTCGTAGTCGAGATGCTTACCGCCGACCTCGAAGAACAGCCGTGCACCGTTTACTTCAACCCTCATGAAACTCTCCCTGATTCGCGGACAAGTTAGCTGACCCGCCATTCGAGCTCGATACTGCTCGCCCAGAATCCCCACACACGGCTCCAAGCCAGCGTCAGGGAACGGCCGAGGACCGGATAGTTATGGAGGGGTTAGGACACTCAGGCTGCTTTTGTCACAACGTCCGAGCATGGGCGTTATGTTGAGTTCTGATGACGAAGCCTGTGCCCCGCTCGGCATCAGAACCAACACTGCTGCCAGAATGTACCTTCGCAAAACGATCCCCTTCCAGAGGCGAGTGGTGTGGCCCCATACTGGCAGGAGCCGGCTTCTAATCGCTGCTTTGGGACTCTAAGTGCCGTATTGGCCAGCTCGATCCAAGTCGATGCGCATGGCCAGCTTGGCTGGCCCGGGATTCCCACCGCCTCCACCACTTCGCCCTTTGAAATCGGGATCTTGGCCGCCCCGGTTTCGGGCCAGGGAGAAATCCCAGCGGGGTGGGCCAACTCGTTCACCACGGCGCCGATTCGCTCCGAGCATCGGCGCGAGACGAACGTGATGCAATGATTGCGGCGATTCCCGAGAAGAAGCGCGGGATCTTCCTCGCGATGGCCTTGGTGCGCCGCGCCCCAACATGGCCGTCGAGATTCTTGCGAGTGACTATGAGTTGGTGGCTCTGGCTGCCCGGCGGACGGAAGGGTCGTCGCTTTCCGAGTGACGTCCAAGCGCGTCCGCGATGTCTTCGATGCACGCGTCCGCGTAGTCCCAGACGCCGACTTTGTCGAGAAATGCGTGGTTCAGGCCGTTGTACCGGATCGCGCGGGTTGAGACGCCCTCTGCGGCTAGCTTTTTCGCATACGCCTCGCCCTGGTCCCGGATGAAGCAGTACTCGGCTGTCAGAATCAGCGCCGGCGGCATAAACGACACGTCTTTGGCGAGCCACGGTGAACAGCGCGGATCCGCCAGCTGTTCGGGTCGATCAACATAGACCGAAGCCATGAAGCTCCCGAGGTCCATGCCCCCCGAACCCTCCTGGGGGCCGTGCTCTTCGTCATGGCGCCCGGACAGGTCGACGCCGGGATAGATCAACACCTGCTGAGAAATCGGCGGCCCGCCGCGCTCGTGCGCGAGCAGGCAACAAACGGTCGCGAAGTTGGCGCCCGCGCTGTCTCCCGCAACCACTAGACGAGTCGGATCTCCGCCGAGCTCGCTGCCGTGCTGCGCGGCCCACTCGATCGCGGCATAACAGTCTTCGAGACCGGCCGGAAACTTGTGTTCCGGTGCCAGGCGATAGTCGACGTTGATTACGATATGGCCTCCGCGATCGGCGATGCCACGTCCGATGTTCTCGACGCAGTCGACGCTCCCTCCGACCCAGCCGCCGCCGTGAAAATAGAGCAGGATCGGAAGATCGACCCCTTCGGGCGTGTAAATTCGAACCGGGATCTCGCCCTGGGGTCCGGGGATCGAGAGATGGCGGGTCGCGACCTTTCCGGTTGCAATGTCCCGGTTAGGGAAGCCCATCATCCTGCGCATCAGCTTGACGAT
>JAPKBW010000049.1 GCA_028823235.1 Longimicrobiales bacterium
AACCGTCGTCGGTGGGGCGAGGGTGGTCGTGGTGGGCGGGGCCGTGGTGGGGGCGACTTCGGGAGGATCCGGGGCAGCGCTGCCGCAGGCGGCGACCACGACGAGCAGCACCAGGGACCACCGGGGGAAGAGGGTCACGACCCCATGTTCGCGGATTGTCGGGATTGATGCCCGGTATCGGCCGAACAGGCGCTTCAGGACGCTGCTGTGTCAGGTGGTGCGGCCCCCCTGGTGCGGCTGTCGGCGACCTCGGGGAAACCCCTGTCGCTCGCCAGTTTCAACCACGGTTGCCTCAAGGGCCGTTCCGAGCCTCTTGCTCTGGAACTCCAGCCATCATGAGTCCTATGCGACTCCGGCTGGCTTCTCCGGTTGGCACGATTCCCACGATCCGGCCTTCGTACATCACTGCGATTCGATCAGCCAGCCCCAGAATCTCGTCGAGGTCCTCGGAGATGAGGAGCATTGCCGTTCCGAGGCCCCGTTGCTCGATCAAGAGGTTGTGGATGTACTCGGTTGCACCGATGTCAACCCCACGGGTCGGTTGGCACGCCAGCAAGACCTTCGGCTTCGCAGAAAGTTCACGAGCCAGAATCACCTTCTGGATATTTCCGCCCGAGAGACTGGATGTCGGAGTGTCAATGCTTGGCGTCTTGACGGCGAAGTCTTTGACCAACTTCTCGCAGTGCTGGTTGATCGCACCGAAGGCGAACATCCCACGTCTCGTGAATTTCTTGGAACCGTGTTCCAGGAGCAGCAGATTTTCCCCGACGGTGAACTCCGCTATGGCACCGTCCTTCATGCGTTCCTCGGAGATGAAGCCAAGGCCGCGATCTCGTCGGGCACGGACGTCCTCGTCCGTGACGTCGATTCCGTCGATGCGGACGATGCCACCGGCTTCGATGCTGCGCAGACCTGCGATCGCCTCAGCGAGTTCGCGCTGTCCGTTGCCCGACACGCCGGCGACTCCCAGAATCTCACCAGACCGCACCTGAAGATCGACCTGATCCACGGAGACTCCTCCACGGTCACCCTGGACAGTCAGGCCCGCCACCTCCAGACGAACTCCACCGGGTTCCCGCTTGGGTTTGTGGGGAGCCAGGTTCACGGATCTGCCGACCATCATCTGCGCCAACTCCTCCCTGTTGGTCTCCGCTGGAGTGGTGGTTCTGACAACTCGACCGTTCCGGAGGACGGTGATCCTGTCGCTGAGGCTCATCACCTCGCGAAGCTTGTGCGAGATGAAGATCAGGCCGCGCCCGCTGTCCGCCATCCGACGAAGGATCACGAAGAGATCGTCGACCTCCTGGGGAGTCAGGACCGCAGTCGGTTCGTCCAGGACCAGCAGTTCGACATCCCGATAGAGGGCCTTGACGATCTCGACCCGCTGACGCTCACCTACGGCCAGTCGTCGGACTTCGACCGACGGGTCGACAGCCAGCCCATGCTGTCTGGAGATCTCGGCAACGCGTTCCGACACCAGATCGAGGTCGGTGAAGGGCCGACGGGTAGAGGCTGTTCCGAGGGCAACGTTCTCCGCAACCGTCAAGGTAGGCACCAACATGAAGTGCTGATGGATCATGCCGATCCGTGCTGCGATCGCCTCCGAGGGAGACGTGATCTCCGTCGCGTCGCCGCGAAGGCGGATACTCCCCTCGTCGCTCTGGTAGAGGCCGAAGAGAATCTTGACCAAGGTGCTCTTGCCTGCACCGTTCTCTCCGAGCAGCGTGTGGACTTCCCCGTAGCGGACATCGAAATCGATGCTGTCGTTGGCGACGACGCCCGGAAACACCTTCGTGATTCCGTTCATCTCCAGGAGCCTTTGCTCTGATCTCATGGTGTCGGTTTGCCTTCCAGAGCTTTCGGTCAATGCCTCGTGAACGGCCGTGTGAGCGCGGCAGGCGCGCTGACACGACGAGCCAGAATGACGAGGGCGAGGATCGTCAGGACAGCAGGCGCCATAGCCGCCAGGTCCGAACCGTTGACGGGGATGATGCCGAGCGCCTTCCATTGGAGGACCGTGGCGTTGACCAACCCGTAGAGAAGTGCACCACTCATCACGCCGACTGGGCGCCAAGCACCGAAATACACGAGGGCCACGGCGATGAAGCCCATTCCCTGGGTGAGGTTCGGTTGGAAGATGCCCAGTTGGAGAACCAGGGCCGCACCCGCGAGTCCTGCCATCGAATTGGCGATGAGGATCGCTGCGAAACGGGTTCGCTCGACGGAAACACCGAGGCTGTCTGCCGCACCGGGATTCTCTCCGACCGACCGGATGTTGAGGCCGAACGTGGTCCTTCCCAGCAGGAGAACGGTGGCGGGCACCAGAAGAAATGCGAGGTAGGTCAAGAGGTTTCTCTGGAACAGGGCGGCTCCCAGGTGAGGTATGTCAGACAACACCGGAATGTCGACGTTTGGCAGACGCCGGACCGGTTTTGGTGTGCCCACTTGACGCCGGAAGAGCAGGCCGCTGAGTCCCAAACCGAAGATGTAGATGCCGATGCCACTTATGCCTTGTGTCGCGTTCAGGACCACGGTGATGAAGCCGTAGAGGAGTCCCATCACCAGTCCAACGATCACGCCTACCAGAACAGCCAGCCACAGGTTTCCTGTCTCGAGCACGACCCAGTACGAGAAGAAGGCGCTCAGGAGCATCACGCCGTCCACTCCCAGGTTGAGGACACCGCTTCGCTGGCCCACCGTTTCACCGAGCGAAGCGAGCAGGTACGGAGTCGCCAGCCGGATCCCCGAGGCTGCAGTGGCTACGAGGACACTGAGGGTGAAGAAGTCAGACATCCCCACTCCTCTCGGACGAATCGGGCAGGTCGGGCAGGTCTCCTGCCCCTACGCGCGAGGGCCCGGGGCCCTTTGTCCCGCTGCCGCTGCGCCTGTTGAAGAGCCCGGCATCGGTGAGCGACTTCTGGATCCAAGCGCGTGCGGGGGTGCTGCTGACAACGAAGATCACCACGATTCCGTTGAGTGCGACGGCGAGGGCTGCCGGCACCTGGAGCACGCGTTGGAGTTGGGTGGCGCCGGTCAGGAGAGCACCGAACAATATTGCGGATGGAACGGTCCAGAGTGGGTGCAGTCCTCCGAACAGTGCAGCCACGATCCCGTTGAAACCTGCACTTCCGGTGAAGCCGGTCGCGGATCCGTCGGTGACCATGCGCTGGCCCTCGCTGCCGAAGACGAGGATGGCGCCTGCGATCCCAGCCAGCGAGCCCGACAACGCGAGGGCGAGGGTGATGTTTCGTTCGACGTTTATTCCGGCAGCCCGCGCGGCGTCGGCCGAATGGCCGACGGCTCTCAGACGAAATCCTGTCGGGGTCCGCCAGAGGAGCAGGTATGCACCAACTGCGGCCACGATCGCCACGGGGACTCCGAGGTGGAGCCTTGTGCCGTCGATCAGATTGGGGAGCATCGCGTTGTCGGAAAGCCGTTGGGTCTGGGGAATTCGGGTTCCCGCCTCCATTTCGTAGGGGTCAATCAGCGGGCCCCTCAGGAGGTAGTTCATGAACCGGACCATCACAAGGTTGAGCATGATCGTGCTCAGGATCTCGTTTACGGAGGCGTAGGCCTTGAGCGCCCCGGGGATGGCCCCCGCAATTCCGCCTCCGATTAAGCCTGCCATGAGGACTGCCGGCACAAGGAGGATGGCGGGCAAATCCGGAAGGTTCAGCGCGACAACGGTGGAGAGAAGTGCTCCGGCGATGATCTGGCTCTCTCCGCCGATGTTGATCACATTTGTCCGGAAGGCGATCGTGATGCCTGCGCCCACCAGAATCAGCGGGGTGGCCTTGACTGCTGTTGCGGCGATACGGGAGCCGCTTCCGAATGCCCCGTCGAACATCGCGCTGAAACCCTCGACCGGGCTGGCTCCGAGCGCCAGGAGCATGGTCGCTCCAAACGCCAAGGCGACCACTGCAGCCAGGAGTGGAACCAGAGCGCCAACGAGACTCTTCAGCACCCTCGCCTACTTTCCTCTGGCTACGGTCCGATTGGGCGGACAATGTCTACAACACTTCACTGAAGCACACCTGAGCCGGACACTACGGCTTCGAACACCGGATCTGGATGCGTCGTGTCGGGCTTGGGTGTCACCCCGGTATCGGTGTATGTGTTTTGGATGCTACGCAAGGGGGTCAGCCCCCTGATCAACGCAGTGTCCGTCGTGATACTTGTGGTGTCGATGGACCTGGTCGTCGCGTCGCTTGTCCTTGAGCGGGCGACCAGTTCGCAGAGGGGGAAGTGGTCCGGCAGCCGCCGGGCACTTGGAGAATAGGGAGGAAGACTCAATGAAGAAGTGGATACGGATACTCGCACTGCTCAGTGCGGTCGGCATGGTGGCCGTCGGTTGCGGATCGGACGCAGAGTCGCCCGCTCCCACGACCGCGGCTCCGACCACTACCGCGTCTCCGACCACTACCGCGTCTCCTGACGCAGGTCCGCTGAGGGTGGCGATCGTTGCTCCGAGTGCATCCGACGATTTGGCGTTCAGCCAGAGCATGGTCGATTCGGTAAACGCCCTGGACCGTGACATCGACTTGTCGATCACGGACGGCACCTTCATCATCGAGGATGCGGCTGCTGCGATTCGCGGCTATGCCGAGGACGGACATGATGTGGTGATCGCCCATGGCACCCAGTTCGGTGCGTCCCTGATGGAGATCGCCCCGGACTTCCCGGACGTGACGTTCGCCTGGGGGACTGCCACTGACACGCAGGGCCTCGACAACGTCTTCGCGTATGCGCCTGCAGCCGACGAAGGTGGTTACGTCAACGGTTGGATCGCTTCTTCCCTCACCGAGACGGGAATCATCGGTGTGGTCGGGCCCATCGAGGCCGGCGACGCTGTCGCCTACATCAATGGATTCGAGGCCGGTGCCCTCGCTGGCGGAGCTGCTGAGGTGAACGTCACCTACACGGGTTCGTTTGGTGACGTGGCTCTGGCTGCCGAAGCTGCCGAGGCACACCTGGCCAACAACGCTGACGTCCTGACCGGCACCGCGCAGATGGTCGTTGGGGCGGTCGGTGTGGCCGCGGACAATGACGTTCCTTGGTTCGGCACGCAGGCCAACCAGACGTCGCTGGCCCCGGACCTGGTCGTTGCCTCGCAGGTGTACCACTGGGAGGTTGTGCTCGAGGAGATGTTGAGCCTTCGCGACAGTGGTGTCCTCGGAGGCCAAGCATTCGAGATCAACCTTGCCAACGGCGGTCTGGTGATCGAGTTCAACGACGCCTTCGCCCTACCCGCCGGCGTGCGCGACGAAGCCGACGCCATGATCACCGACATCGGCACAGGCGCAGTCG
>JAPKBW010000050.1 GCA_028823235.1 Longimicrobiales bacterium
ACGAAGAGGACTCCACTTGATGTCCACGTGTTCAACGCCACGAGGAGCAGGCTCGCCATGACCACACGCCGCGACTTCATCGCTACGGCCTCGAAGGGGCTTCTGGGCGCGAGTGCGCTTCCCGCGTTCGGTCCGATCAGACCAGGCCTTGGAAGAACGGCTAGCGGCACAGGCCTGGTCTACGACAGGCGCTATCTCGACCACGTCCTGCCGGAGCGTGCAGGCGAGGCACACCCAGAGAGCCCACTTCGGCTCGTTCGAATGATGGAGGTCTTTGCTGAACGCGGACTCGATCAGGCGGTGGTTCCTCTGTCGCTTCTGGATGACCCTCTGTCCTACGTGCAGTACGCGCACACAGCCGAGCACGTCGACTCGGTCAGTACGATCGACGTCAGCGGCCGGATCGCGGAGCTTGCAGTCTCCGGGGCGCTCGGGGCGGTCGAAGCTGTCGCGGGCGGAACAGTGAAGAACGCCTTCTGCGCCAGCCGACCCCCGGGGCATCACGCGAACAACACGGGGGCGGAAGAGGGCTTCTGCTTCTACAGCAACGCGGCCATCGCGGCCCGTTACGCACAGCGTGTTCACGGCTTTGAGCGAGTCCTGATCATCGACTGGGACTACCACCACGGGAACGCAACTCAGAATGCGTTCTATGATGACCCGAGCGTTCTATTCTTCTCCACGCATGACTGGCAGGCGTACCCGGGGACGGGAGATCCTGCCATGACGGGCGAGGGCGAGGGCACAGGCTCCAACATCAACTGGCATCTGGACTGCGGCGCACGGGACGTGGACATGCTGCGCGCCTGGGATGAAGCGCTTCTGCCGGCCGTGAGCCGATTCCAGCCGGATTTCATCATTGTCTCGGCCGGCTTCGACAGCCGACGCGACGACCCTCTCGGCTGCTTCGACGTGACGGACGATGCCTTTCGGCGCATGACGCGGATTGCGCTCGACCTGGCCGAGGACTTCACCGACGGGCGGCTGGTCTCACTCCTTGAAGGTGGCTACAACGTCGAAGGGAACGCCCTCGCTGCTGCTGCCCATCTCGAGACGCTGCTCGACGGGTCGTGAGTCGGTCGCTGCAATACACTCACCGAAAATTAACGGAGTACTAGCTTGGGTGGTTATGAGTTTATCGTCGCGCTGGTTGTCATATCGACCGTCGGCAAAGTAGTGATGCATCGTCGTGAGATTCGGCCGATGGACAAAAGCACGTCTCAGATCGGACCGGGAGCGTTCGAGGGTCTGCGAGATACGGTCGACGAGATGAACACACGCCTCGAGCGCATTGAGGAGGAACGGGATTTTTACCGCGACCTACTCGAATCGCCCCAGCGACCTCATGCGATTCCCGCTCCCGTCCGTGACGTAGGTAAGGAGACGATATGATAGCTATGGGTGCTGGATGATCCTCCTCCCGGAGATTGAATGACAACCTCGAGAAGACACTTCCTCGAACTCGTTGCCGGCGGCGCGGCGGGATTGGCTTTGCCGAACGCATTGCGCGCCCAGCGGATGGACGTGACCTGGCACGACGTGCGCGAGTGGGGTGTCGAAGGCAAAGGCTGGTCCGATACGAAGCGCTACTTCGATCGGTTGCCGGGCAAGGCCGAGGGTGTTGTTCGGACACCCGTCTGGGACCTTTCTAGGCATTCCTCTGGCATGACGGTGCGTTTCACCACCGACGCGCCTGCCATCTACGTTCGGTATACCCTTCTCTCCGATCGCCTGGCGATGCCCATCATGCCTGCCACCGGGGTAAGCGGGTTGGACCTGTACGCCACTGACGATCAGGGTGTCGAACGCTGGGCTGGCGTCGTCAGCCCTACTGCACAATCGATCGAGACCGAGCTTGCCACAGGTCTCCGATCCGGCGCGCGCCGCTACACGATCTACTTGCCCCTTTACAACGGCGTCGAGTCCCTGGAGATCGGTACCGACGCGGGAAGTGTGTTCGAACCCATCGTCCCGCGTGCGGAACGGCCAATGCTGTTCTATGGCACCTCGATCATGCACGGCGCCTCGGCTTCACGCCCCGGCATGGCCATTCCCGCGCTTCTCGGTCGTAGACTGAACCGTCCTACTATCAATCTCGGCTTCTCCGGCAACGGCCGGATGGAGCCCGAGGTAGGGGCTCTACTCGCCGAGATCGATCCATGCGTCTTTGCCATCGATTGCCTGCCCAACATGCAAGAAGCCATGGTCGAGGAACGCGCTGCCCCACTGGTACGGCAGCTGCGCCAGGCGCATCCGGGGACGCCGATCCTACTTGTTGAGGACCGGTCGTTCACCAATACGCGCTTTTTCCCAGCCAGCGAGAAACGTCACCGCACGAGCCGGGAGGCCTTGGGCCGCGCATACCGACAGCTGCAGGATGAAGGGGTGGACCACCTCTTCTACCTGCAGGGCGAACAGCTGCTGGGGGATGACGGCGAAGCGGCCACTGATGGCTCCCACCCGAGCGACCTGGGGATGGTCCGGTATGCCGACGCCTACGAGCCCGCGTTGCGTGCGTTGCTGCGACAGTACTGACTGGAGGGTCTCGCCACCGAATGTCGACCGTAGAGTTGCCCAAGCTTAAGGTCCGTTCGCTACATTCGCGCATTAATATGGCATTCTGCCTAACGGGTTTCACTCAGGCACTCACCTGCGTTGTCAGTTAATTCCTAAAGACGACCCCCGCCATCTGAATTACAGAGACTGGCCCAATGACCGACATCATAAAATTCGCGATCAAAGCCTTGATTGCGGGCGCAGTCGTGTGGGCTTTGTATAACCACTTCAGCCCCTTACAGAACTGTTTGAGGATGATCGAAAGTGGGGCGCTTGAGCTCGAACAGTTGGAGGGGGCAAAGTTGGCTGAGGGGTTGCTTGACCGGCTAGAGGGATCGGGGATGGCTGACCGGCTAGAGAGGTTGGGGTTGGCCGACTTGCTAGAGAGGATAGAGTTGAGTGGCTGGCTAGAGGGATTGAAAGGGGATAAGGCGTTTGAAGGATTAGGGGGGGCGGCGCAGGGCGCGGCCAGAGCGGTCTGTTTAAATCAAACGGCCTGGTGATTCACAACAGGACGGGGCCGATCCAGCACCGTAGCGGCGTGGGTCAAGTGATCTTTGGCGCGACGACGGCGGGTGTTTGTCTAACATCGCGAGTGAGCCCAATGATTTCGCTAGGAACGCGACCTCTTAGCTTTTGGCTCAGCCGGTATGGGGGACGTGTTCTTCGTAGCAACACTGCGAGTGGATAGAGGCGTATCCCCCCGGCGGTAACTAGCCCCTCAGTACCCCCGTCTAAGTTACGGTCCTGGCAAATGTTTAGGTTTGCGTAGAGTCGACCGTGCACCAAGGTTCGAGAGGAAGTTGGTCCAGACGTCCGATTTTTCAGGAGATTCCAATGCTCTGCAGCAACACTGAGGAAATACCTGGTCAGAAGATCGTCGAGTTCTACGGCGTGGTGACTGGAAGTACGGTCCGCGCGAAGCATATCGGCCGGGACATCGCGGCTGTCTTCAAGAATTTCGTCGGCGGCGAGCTTAAGGGGTACACTGAACTGCTCCAGGAAGCCCGCGAAGAGGCGATGCACCGGATGATGGCGCAGGCACGCTCGGTGGGAGCGAACGCTGTCGTCAACGTTCGTTTCGGAACGAGCAGCGTGGCCCAGGGAGCTGCCGAGCTCTTCGCCTACGGAACAGCAGTAAAGGTCGAATAACATGGGTCAGCTGATCAACCTCGGCTCTCCGATCTTTCTCCTCCTTCTGACCTATTTTATTGGAAGCCGCCTGGAGGCGAATCACTACAGGAGTATTCGCGAGCGCGAGGCGGCGATGAAAGACATGGTCGCCATCAACCTCCCGCGACTTCCCTGCGACGTCGAGATCGCGAGAGCAGGCATAGTCATGGGGAGTGTCGTGGTGTCGCACGACCACTTCAAACGCTTCCTCGCCCAACTCCGTATCATCGTGGGTGGCCGCATCAAGTCTTACGAGCCGCTGTTGGATCGTGCACGGCGCGAGGCCGTTCTCCGGATGAAGGAGCAGGCACTAGCACGTGGCCACAACACGGTTGTCAACGTTCGACTAGAGACAAGCCGACTCGCGAGCTCTCGACGGGGTGGCAAGGGGACGGCAGGTCTGGAAATGCTAGCCTACGGGACGGCGTTGACTGTGAACGAAGGATTATGAAGTCTGCTCCCCGTGAGCCTGACGATTCAGTAAACCTTACGCCGACCCATTGGTTACGTGAAGCGACCACGCTCACCGTGGGTCTCGCCGTCGTAGCAGTAGGGGTTTTCACAACAATCGCCCTCCTCGTAAACCTCCTTGCTCCGATCATTCCACTCCGCGTCGAAGCTGAGGTCGCGGAAGCGATTTTGGGGGAGGTACAGGAGTACGTGCCCGAAGGGGGCGAGGATCTCGTCGCAAGGCTCGACACGCTCGTCGATCAGTTGGCGAGCCACTGGCCGGATCGCGAGTACGATTTTACCGTCGCAGTCGTGGAAGCCGATCAACCCAACGCTTTCGCACTTCCGGGTGGTCTTATCATCGTGACCACGGATCTCATCAGAATAGTCGAGAGCGAAAACGAACTGGCCTTCGTCCTCGGGCATGAACTCGGCCATTTTCGCAACCGAGATCACCTCAAGGCGCTCGGGCGGGGGATTCTCTTCGACCTCGCCTTGGCATCCATCGGCATGGGCACCGGAAGCATGTCCAATCTCTTTGGGAGTAGCGGCTTATTGACTTCACGGAGTTTCAACCGAAGACAAGAGCGGGCCGCCGACCGTTTCGGACTTGGACTGATGTATGAGCAGTATGCGACCGTCGCGGGAAGCTTGGATTTCTTCGAGCACGACCTTGGTGTGACCGGCCTTTCCGAGACCATCGCTGATTTTGCAGGGACCCATCCAGGATCCACAACACGCATCAAGGAGATGCTCGACTTTGTGGAGGAGCAAGGATGGCCGCTCGATGGAGAGCTTCTGCCCCCCGTGTTTCAAGAGTCTGTGGTCCGGTGAGTTATAAGGACACCTAAAATGGGTGTGTGGTGAGCGGTTCGTGTACGGTGAGACGGTCAGCCGCGACCCCTGTCCCCCCGGCAACTAGCCCCTAGTCCCTCCGTGGCACCCAGCCACACC
>JAPKBW010000051.1 GCA_028823235.1 Longimicrobiales bacterium
TCTTTACTTGAGCGCGCCTTGGACGCGCTCGCCTCGCAAGGCGTCGCTGAAGCGGTAATCGTCGTTGGCTACAGGGGCGAGGCGGTTCGCGAACGAATCGGCTCCCGCTTCGCGGGGGTCGACATCCGTTACGTCGAGGCGCCCGACTTTGAGACGACGAACAACATCCGCTCACTTTGGGACGCTCGAAAATACCTCGATGAGGATGTCTTGCTGATCGAAGCGGATGTCGCGTTTGACCCATCTGTTATCGGCGCATTGCTCCAGCAGCCGGGCAGCAGCATCGCGGTCGCGCCCTACCACCGAGGGCTCTCGGGAACGGTGGTACGACGTGATGAGCGCGGGCATGTCACGAGTTTCGTGCTCCCTGCTGATCAGGATGAGTATCTCGATGCCAGCGTGACGTTCAAGACTGTCAACATCTATCTGCTTCGCGAGGAGTTGCTCCGCGACCAAGTGGTCCCGCGGCTTTGCCGGGCGATCGAGGCCGGACATGTGCATGATTACTACGAGAGCATCTTCGGTGACTGCGTGAGGGACGAGACCCTGACCGAGTTGGCCGCGGTCGATGTGTCAGCGAGTCGTTGGTGCGAGATCGATGACCATCGCGATGTGGGTGTTGCCGAGTTCCTGTTCCTGGACCGCGACGCGCAATTCGACCGCGTTCAAGAGCTGTACGGCTCGTACTGGCGGTACGGCTTTACGGACCATTCGTACCTGTACAACATGCACTTCCCTCCAGCGAGCATGCTCGAAGTGTTCCAGGGCGATCTTCGAAACATCGTCACGAACTATCCCGTCGGTCAATCCGAACTTGCTCGTCTCGCTGCCATGTGGGTCGGAGCCAAGCCTGACCACCTCGCGGTGGCCAACGGTGCCGCAGAACTGATCAAGATTCTTGGGAATCAGTTTGTGCAGCGTCTGACGATTCCGACACCCTCGTTCAATGAGTATGAAGAAGTGATCACCCCGGATGGGCTCAACCGTTTCCCGCTCGAGCCAGGGACGTTCGAACTAGATGTCGACGCGTTCGCAGAGTCCGCCCTTCGGTGGGGATCTGATACCGCAGTTGTCGTCACACCAAATAACCCGACTGCGGTCTCGGTGCCACCCGGCGAGTTACTCAGGCTGGCGCGTCGTTTGGAGGCTGGGAACTGCCGGCTGATAGTTGATGAGTCTTTCATCGAGTTCTCCAAAGCCGGGGTGGCCGGAAGCGTGGAAGATATGGTCGATTCGATCACCAACCTGGTCGTGATCAAAAGCATGAGCAAAGTGTTCGGAATCGCCGGACTTCGCATTGGTTACGTTCTCAGTGCTGACCAAGAGTTCATCAAGACCATCCGCGCCAGCTTGCCGATCTGGAACATCAACGGGCTGGCTGAGGAATTTCTTCGCACTGTCGGGCGTTATCGAAACGAATTCTCGGAGAGCTGCGACCTGACTCGCTCAAGTTGCGCGGAGTTGTACGCGGAGCTGCTCGCGCTACCGGGGATCGTGCCGGTCGAGCCGGACGCGAACTTTGTTCTCTGCAAGCTCGTCGGCGATTCAGTTACAGGGCCACAAATCGCTCGGCGCATGTACGTCGAGCACAACATCCTGATCAAGGACTGCGCGGCCAAGAGTATGCCCGAAGCCGATCGTTATCTGCGGATCGCATCACGCACGCCGGAGGAGAACCACCAACTCGTAAGGGCTCTTGCGGCTCTGCTTTAGCCGCAGCCACCACGTAACGCCGAAAAGGAAGAGGATATGGAAACAAGCGACGAAGAGAACTCCGCCCTCATGGACCAATTAATGAAGTCGATCCCTCCGATGGACCCGCTAAACGGAGAGAAGCTGCTACGGGAGGCGAAGCAGATATTTGACACCCACGGAGTGGTCTTTTTCCTCCGGCAAGGTACCTGCCTAGGCGCGGTGAGAGAACACACGTTGATCCCATGGGATGATGACCTGGACCTCGGATCCATCATCGACATGCACGGGTTCACCAAGGACCTAATCGAGCCCACAATCGAGTCCTTCCGTGCGAACGGTTGCTACGTCGAGGTCTCCGACGACGAGCTCGATACAACAGTGAAAATCATGAAGTATCGGATCCGAATCGATTGGAAGATCTACCAGGTAATCAACGGAACAATTCCTCACTATCCGGGGATACCCATCCCCATCAGCCTGTTCACCGAATTGACCGAGGTCGATTTCATCGGCGACACGTATCTCGTTCCGAGCCCGCCCGAGACGTACCTCCGCTGCAAGTACGGTCCGAATTGGAGCACACCGAAACAAGTGGGCTACGAGAAAGATGTACTCGACGCGATGCCGAAGGGAACCGTCCCTGGTCGTGCGGGGTGGCTCAAGCAGTTCCTAGCCGTTCGTTTTTCGCCACGCCAGACTGCGACGTTGTTGGTACTCGACGAACACGATGCCCCAGTGGCAGGCGCGGATGTGTTGCTTGCAGGACTGAGCCGATCCAAGACAAATCGTCAGGGCATCGCGAAGTTTTATTTGCCCGGGCCAGACATCTACGCGTTGGCCGTCACGGTCAACGGCCGCGAGGAAGTCCTGTATGAGGAGGAACTGGACCAGGGGGAAAGGTACGTCTACCGACCGAACCCCGCCAAACCTGCGGGAAGATACTTCATACTCACGCAGAAGTAACGAACGTTCGACGGCCCCTGCACCGGCTCACCACTGATAGTTGTTCGCTACCGGGCAATGCCGACCCATGACGTCAATAGTTCTTCTAACAGCGAGGAAGCTTGAATATTGAGTTCGGGTGGCTAACCTGCGTAAGGGCAAAGCGCTTCCTCGGGTTGTAAACCCACTGGGCGGCCATCTATCCACCCCTATCTGACCAGCGCAGACGTATTAATGACACCCTCAGGCTCGACGGCGGTCGGGCTTGTTGATGGAGCCAATATCCCATCGACCTGCAGTCAAGGAGTTCACCATGAAGGTATGGATTGACCAAGATCTGTGTACCGGCGACGGGCTCTGCGAGGAAATCGCCCCTGACGTGTTCTTCGGGATGGACGACGGTCTTTTCTATGTGAAGGAATCCCCGGAGAACTTCGGCACGGAGAAGCTGTTCGACGGTGTCGCCAACCCTGGCGGAGCCGAAGGCACTGCGCGATTTCCTGACGGCCTATTGGACGCGGTCATCGAAGCCGCCGAAGAATGCCCAGGAGAGTGCATCTTCATCGAGGCCTAGGACCACAGGATTACCCACGCCCTCGCCAATCCCCGCCGAGCGCAGTAGCCAGATATGTGGAGCACTTTTCTTCGACGCTCTGGAAGGCTCACCGGCTAGATCCCGACGCGATCATGGTGCCATGCAGCCTGAGAGGCGGTAAGTTCGCGCCATGGCTGAACAGTCCGTCACCCTAAATCGTTACTCGTCTCGCATAACCCAACCACCGAGCCAAGGCGCCTCCCAGGCCATGCTCTACGCGACCGGTCTGACCCCTGCCGATCTTCAGAAAGCGCAGGTGGGTGTTGCGTCATGCTGGTATGAGGGGAACCCATGCAACATGCATCTTGCAGACTTAGCGGACCATGTGAAGCGCGGCGTGGTGGAGTCGGGCCTGGTCGGGATGCGGTTTGACACAATCGGTGTGTCCGACGGGATATCGATGGGCACTGACGGGATGTCGTACTCGTTGCCCAGCCGTGATCTCATCGCCGACTCGATAGAAACGGTGATGGCAGCGCAGTGGTACGACGGCCTGGTCGCGCTGCCGGGCTGCGACAAAAACATGCCCGGGTGTGTGATGGCTATGGGTCGGCTCGATCGGCCCGCCATAATGGTCTACGGCGGAACGATCCGGCCGGGCTCAACGATGATCGGCGGCGTCGAGGAAAAGCTCGACATCGTCTCGGCGTTCCAGAGCTACGGCCAATCCCTGGCTGGTTCGATCACCGAGGCGGAGCGCGAGGCCATCGTCGCCCACGCTTGCCCCGGCGCTGGTGCATGTGGAGGCATGTACACAGCGAACACCATGGCCAGCGCCATCGAGGCTCTTGGTCTGAGTCTGCCCTACTCATCAAGCACCGCGGCCGTCGACCCAGCCAAAATCGACGAATGCGTTCGGGCCGGCCGCGCCATGCGGGGCCTACTCGAGGCTGACCTCAGACCGCGCCGGATCGTAACCCGAGGCTCGCTGGAGAACGCAATGGTAGTGACCATGGCGCTGGGCGGATCAACCAATGCAGTGATCCATCTGATCGCCATGGCGCGGGCCTTCGAGCTGGAGTTAACCATCGATGATTGGCAGGCAACAGCCTCCCGGGTTCCGCTTCTCGCAGACCTCAAACCGTCGGGTCGCTACGTTATGGCCGACCTACACGAGGTGGGGGGTGTCCCCGCAGTGATGCGGTACCTGTTGGAACAGGATCTGATCGATGGTGAACAGCTCACGGTCACCGGTCAGACCATCGCAGAGAACCTCGAGACGGTGCCGGATCTGACTGAGGGTCAAGACGTCATCGCGACCGTCGACGCACCAGTGAAGGAACGAGGTCATATCAGCATCCTGCGGGGCAACCTGGCGCCGGGTGGCGCGGTCGGTAAGGTCACCGGAAAACAGGGGCTCCAGTTCACCGGACCGGCCCGGGTGTTCGACAACGAAGAGGACATGTTGGCGGGACTTGAGCAGGGCGTGATCACATCGGGTGATGTCATCGTCATCCGCTACGAAGGCCCCAAGGGAGGGCCCGGTATGCCCGAAATGCTCACTCCAACAAGTGCCCTGGCAGGGGCCGGTTTCATCGACCAAGTTGCGCTTATCACCGACGGACGCTTCTCGGGAGGAAGCCACGGCTTCATCATCGGCCACGTCGTGCCGGAGGCACAGGACGGCGGCCCGATCGCGTTAGTCCAGGACGGCGACACAATCACGATCGACGACGAAACCCACGCTCTCACCGTCGACCTATCCGATGAACAACTGGCCGCCCGTCAGAGCGAATGGACCGCACCACCTCTCAAAGCCAGCAGCGGCGCGCTCTGGAAATACATCAAGAACGTCGAGGACGCCAGCCACGGCTGCATCACCGACGGCTGAG
>JAPKBW010000052.1 GCA_028823235.1 Longimicrobiales bacterium
GGCCCGATGCGCTGAACCGAGGTCCCAGCTTCGGTGCACCTTGCCCAGATGAGGTGAAACTCGCGGAATTCATCTGCGATGCGATGCCCTCGATCGAAAAGATCCGAATGGTCAACTCGGGGACTGAAGCCGTCATGAGCGCCCTTCGTGTAGCTCGTGCGTTCACGAAGCGACAGAAGATTGTGAAGTTCGCGGGTTGTTATCACGGGCATGCCGATCTGCTTCTGGTCGAGGCGGGCTCTGGTGTGGCTACCCTAGGTCTTCCCGACTCTCCTGGCGTACCTAGCGGTGCCGTCTCCGACACCCTCGTCGCGCGATACAACCACGCAGACTCGGTTCGGAGTATCCTCGAGAGCTTTCCTGGCGAGGTGGCCGCAGTCATCGTGGAGCCCGTGGCGGGGAATATGGGATTCGTGCTCCCGGAGGAAGGATTCTTAGAGTCTCTCCGAAACCTTACTACACAACACGGGGCACTGTTGGTTTTCGACGAAGTGATGACAGGGTTCCGGGTGGGCCTCGGCGGCGCTCAGGGTCGGTTCGGTATTGCACCGGATATGACGACACTGGGCAAGGTGATCGGGGGGGGGCTTCCTGTCGGTGCGTTTGGAGGTCGTGGCGACATCATGGATCTAGTCGCTCCATCCGGCCCGGTGTATCAGGCGGGCACCCTGAGCGGAAATCCACTCGCCATGAAGGCTGGACTGTCGACCCTAATGGCTATTTCCGAACCCGGGGTATGGGATAGGCTCGAAGAAACCGCGGCAGAGACCGCGGCCGTCCTCCGGGAGTCCGCCGCCCAGGCAGGGGTTCCGATTTCAGTGGCGAGCGCGGGAGCCATGTTCGGATACTTCCTTTCATCGGATCGCATATCAGACTGGGATTCCGCCGCAGAGCTGGATCGAGATCTATTCGCTCAATTTTTTCAAACCATGCTCGATGGTGGAATTTACCTTGCCCCCTCGCCTTTCGAGGCGGGATTCGTCTCGACGGTGCACGGCGACGCTGAACTGACATTACTCCGCACCGCCGCTGATCGGGCGTTTGGCAGTCTCTCGGGGAGGCCTTCAGTGTGATTCGGGCGGGCGGGATCATCCTCGTTGATCTCGATTAAGGTGGCAGGCACATCGACACCGCAAATACTAAGGAGTGCCAGACTGGGCATGAAACCTCACTCCGACTTCTAAAGGCACCCTCTCACAACTTTACGGGATACGGGTGACCGCAGGGCCGCCGACGTTCAAAGCGGACACGTGCAATCATCGCTCGCTCTTCGTGCCCGGGGAGGACCACCCATTCCCACCTATCGCCGCGTCCGGCTTTCTTTGGAGTAGTGAGGGCTGTATTCCAGTCCGAAGCGCGTCGTAGTTCGATGCGCAGCCTTGTCGGTATTGAACTGCTCTCGCTGGTCACGGATCTCCTCAATCTCTTTTGAGTTGCATTCGACGAGAACGACCTCTTCGCGTGGGACGAAGTGCACTTGGCCGATCGGGAGATTGTGGCTGCCCGGAAGGCCTTCGCCGGGCTGAAGGACATACCTGAACTCGGTCTGGTGCGCGTACCAGTCGGTCTCGACGCGGACGATGAGCATGGGAGCGACCGGGCGATCCACCATATTGAGGACCGGCGTGTAAACCGAGTCCCATCCCTCTGGTGTCTTGAAGTTGTACGCTCCACGCAGCGTGATAGCACCGGGTGGCGTGCCGAAGTCTTCTGGCACCACGAACGCCCGCGCCATCCGCAGCGCCCCCTCTTCTGTGACACCCGGATCAGGGCCAGCAAACTGGACCTCCTCTCTCATCATCCCCACGCTCCCCATAGGAAGTGTCCAGGTGACAGAAAAGATGGGTCCCCACCCGCCGGTCGCATTACTCATGAAGAACTTGAACTCATAGCGCCCGTCCCCGCGGTACTCCACATAGAACGCCTCGTTCTCGTTCAACGGTGGATGGGTGAGAAACCCCAGTGAGCTTCCTGCCTCCAGCACAGGGCAATGCCGGGCATGCTGAGGCAGTAGGGGACGCTGGCTCTCCTGCTTGGGTTTTAGACCGGCGTCAGGCCGGCTGAGATTCGGGTAGATCCGGACTTCCATGAGCGATCGCTTGAAGCGGAACGAGAGGCAGGGTTGAACCGCAGAAAACGGCCCAAGTCTCGGCCACGCAAGACCCTGAGGATCGGCGGGCATTCCAAGGTCATCATCTTCGACGCGCGAGGAGCCCCGCAGAACAGAAACGCCAACCCGTTCGATGGGTCCACTCTCTATAGCGCGCCTACCTCTCCACTTGGCATCACGATCTTCTGAATCTGGTCTGGGGCGCTCGTTGCTGACTCTTGGGTTCGGTAAGGCGACGACTCGCAGCCCGCCGATGTGATCCCATTGGAAGCCCGGCGAGCCGAGGGAAGCGACGAGTAGACTGCCCCCTGCCCCGAGTAGGCTCCAGCGCCCCAGTCGAGATCATGGCTGGGACGTTTTGGGTGCCCCAGAATCGAGCGTGCTCGTAATTCATTACGAGCGGCAGTTACGAGCAAAAGAAAAACCCCGGCCACCTGGACCAGGGTTCTTAGCCTACCCGAAACATTTCTCCAGAGGCGCCGCCCAGATTCGAACTGGGGATAAAGGATTTGCAGTCCTCTGCCTTACCACTTGGCCACGGCGCCAGGTACCCAGTGGAGGCGGACAGCTGTGTGCTGCCACCCCCACCGCGAAAGCGGGAGACCGGACTCGAACCGGCGACCTGCACGTTGGCAACGTGCTGCTCTACCAACTGAGCTACTCCCGCATTGTGATGCGCCAACGAAGCTAGGCACAACGACATAGAGGGTCAATGGGTTTTCTGACCCAACAACCGTGTTCCTCGGATTCCCGAAAGCCCTTATACTGTGCGACACAACGCCACTTCGGGCCTCCTGTTCCAGCCCCACCACGAACCTCGGTTTAAGACCCACATTTGATCGACCACAGCATGCGCCTTCGTCTGTTCGGAGCACTCTTTACGATGCTCCTCAGCGCGCCACCTCTGACGGCCCAGGTCATGGACCAGACGATGGTACCGCGGGGTCGTATCAGGCTTCAGGCCCACCCAACATTCGAGTCTTGGGACACACGATTCGGGCGACTTCCAGACGGATCCAAAACGAAAGAGCAGCTTGGCGACGACCTGACCGATCCGACGTCGCTCACCCTATTCCCCGGGATGCCGTCGCTGCAAAATATTGTCCGAGATGTGACGGGTGACGGGGCCTACCTCCCCGTCCTGGGCAGGACGGACGGACGAATCACGCAGGACATTACCCAAGTCGACTGGGGCCTCGAAATCGGCCTCTTCGACTGGCTCACCCTCGGGGCGGTCCTGCCCTGGGTCCGACCTCGCACCGTGCTCGATGTGCACTTCGTCCCGGACACGGAGAACGGGAACCTGGGACTCAACCCCACGATCACGGCTCCGGCTTCCGTTACGACCTTCTTGGGCAGCACGATGAGCGCTGACGCCTCCGCCTCTGCGAACGCTGCAACGATATGTTCGGGCGGCCTTACCCCGGAATGCGCGACAGCTCAGGCACTCGCCCAGCGCATGCGCGAGTTCAACACCGCGATGACGGGTGCGTACGGAGCGACGCCGTTCTTCCCGTTCGCGAGTTCCCCCTCAGGGCTAGCGTTGCAGCAGGCCGCCACGACCCTCAGTGCGGATCTCATCGCGGCCGGGTTGCTAGGCCTGCACCCCATGGCCTTGGGAGCCGACGTCCTTTCCACCGAAGGATTTCCATTACTTCCCGCCGTGGCGGGGTCGGGTATCAACGCGGCGGCGCTGGAAACCCGTTCGGGCATCTACGCGGTGGGAGACGTCGAGGTATCGGCTCGAGTCCGCCTGCTCGACAACCTAACTCCACGCTGGACCGAGCCGATCGAATCCGGCGAGGCAGTCAGGAGAGTCGAACCGGACCTCGGGCCCGAATCTGAGGCCTCGACCAGGACGGACAGGTTCATCGAGCCACGGGAAGATGCGGTTCGCGCCGCAGTAGGACGGATTGGCTATCGCCTAGTCGGCAGCTTCATGGCGAGGTTGCCCACAGGGGCGCCGGACCATGTCGACGTCCTCCTGGATCACGGGACCGGACAGGGCCAATTGGACCTAGAGGGCGGTCTCTTTGCCACCCTTCTCTTCGGTCGGCGCATCGGCTTGAGTGTTGGCGGGCGATATGCTGTTCAGGGGTCGACCTCCCTGACAAAACGTGTGGCTCCTCCTGAGCTGGCGATGCCACCGGCTTCGACCCGAACAGAGGTCATGTGGACCCCGGGCACATATATGACGATTGAGGCGGCGCCTACGCTTCATCTGTCGGATGCGCTCACGATCTCTGGGGAGTACCGGTTCTTTCACAAGGGCCGGGATCAGTACGAGTTGATCAACCCTGATGCGGATCTGGACGACGCAGTTCTTGAAGTCGAGAGCGGCATCACGATGCATCAGATCGGTGGTGGACTACGCTACGACACAGTCACTCCGTGGATGCTCGGTGAAGCCCCGCGACCGATGGAGATTCACCTCCGCCTGCTCACGACGATCGAAGGCAGTGGAGGCCATGTGCCAGAGAGTACTCGGATCGAAGCTGGCATCCGCCTCTTCAAGCGCTTCTGGGGTCCACGAAACTGACGCCTGTGATGGGCTCGGCCGACCTGCTCAGGCGTCGCCTTCGGGACCGGTCTTGCCGGCCCCATCACCAAGGAGCTTCTCGGTAAAGTCCAGCCGCTCCGTGAGCCGATCGACCTTCGCCTCAAGCTGAAGAATTTGGTCCGTCTGGTCGTCGGAGACATCATGCCCCATCCGTTCTAGGCGCGCCCACTCAAGCTTCGAAGCCAGTTTGGCCTGATACCCCTTCAAGTAGATCAAGCCGCCGGCGACACCGCCTGAAGCGATAAATAACGCAAAGGTGCCCTGCCCATCCCAGTCCATTCGACAACCCCCGTGA
>JAPKBW010000053.1 GCA_028823235.1 Longimicrobiales bacterium
CAGTACGGCTTAGGCGTGCCGCAGGACGATGTACTTGCTTATATGTGGTTGAATCTATCGGCGACCCAAGGCAATGCGCCTCCGCAGGAGAACAAAGACACCGTAGAGAGGCGGATGACTCGCGAACAAATAGCCGAAGCCCAACGGCTGTCCCGCGAGTGGCTAGAGGCGCATCCCCCCGGCAACTAGCCCCCCTCCGTGGCACCCAGCCACACCCAGCTGCCTAGCAGTGTTCTGCGCGTCCTGAGTTGCGGGTACGCGGCTAGTCTCTTCCCGTAGTTGGTGGTTGAAGTGGGTTGCCCAGTTGATGCGCCCCTCCTTCTTGGAAATTGTTAGGAGCCGTTCTGCATATTCTTATACAAAGGCTAGACAACTGTTAAAAAGTGTACGATATTATTGTAGGTTACTTATACAACCATGATCTAAGGGTCATCCCACGATGTCGTATCCAGGAGCTAGGGAAGCAATCGATTTCGAACGGATAGACATCTCTTCGATGCAATTTTGCTCTAGCCGAGGAGGTCGCATCTTTCGCTTACTAGCTGTGGTGCTTTGCACTTGTTTGATACCTGTTACGCTGGCTGCCCAGGAGCAAGAAATGAGGGTTGTCGTGGATTTCACCGAAGGGGAGGGCATCCGCTGGTCGATTGTCAACGACGGCGTTATGGGTGGTCGGTCGACCAGCAAGCTATCGCTGACTGACCAGAAGACAGCGCTTTTCACGGGGTTCGTGTCCCTGGAGAACAACGGGGGGTTCGCATCCAGCCGTGCGGGATTTGTATCCCTGGACCTCTCCGCATACGGGGGCGTCACCCTCAGGGTTAGAGGAGATGGCCGACGATATCAACTTCGCTTCCGTCAGGACGGGGCGTTCGACGGTGTGGCGTACGGGGTGGAGTTCAAAACAACCCTCGGAGAATGGATCGAGGTCAACCTGCCGTTCGAAACATTTCAAGCGACCTTCCGCGGTTATGTACCCAGGGGAAGTGGGCGACTCAACCCAACCAATATTCGACAGTTGGGTATTCTCATAGGTGATGAGAAAGAGGGCCCTTTTGCGTTGGAGATTGATTGGGTGAAGGCCTATCGCACAGTCAGTTGATGACTTCGTCGAATCGCTCAGGGCCCTTTTGCTCCAGTACCCCCCTTTCCCCCTCCGTGGCACCCACCCACACCCAGCTGCCTAGCAGTGTTCTGCGCGTCCTGAGTCGCGGGTCTGATGAGGATAGGGGCAGAATGAGGGCATGAAGAAAACCCTGCTGTTCGTGCTGGCTCTGGTGCTACTGGTCGGGTGTGGCGACTCCGTCACCACACCCGACCCGGTCCTCAATACGACGGCGCACTCAGAGAGGGACGCCGCTTGGACCGACGAGATAGTTACGGCGAGTGCTATTTCCTGGCGGTTTCTTGATTTACAAAGCATCTCGTACCAGTTGACATGGACCAACAACGATCCATCGAGGGCTGTCACCGTCAACTGGTCGCTCCACTTCGTCGACCGCGCGGGTTTCAAGATTTTCGAATCGCCTGGCACCAGCAGGATAATTCCTGCGGCGAGTTCCAGGTATGTCCAGGATATTGTTAGTACGTTTAGCTATCCAGACTGGATTACACTTGATCTGGACTTAGCAAACACAATTAGTAATATGGATCTGTGGGCCAGCTTCACGTTCGATTGAGCAGCGGATGTCTCGCGCACAAATAGCCGAAGCCCAACGGCTGTCCCGCGAGTGGATCGCGGCGCATCCCAGCGGCCCCCCTAGTCCCCCTCCGTGGCACCCAGCCACACCTAGCTGACTAGCAGTGTTTCACTCCTCCGCCCAGGTGCCCTAATCGGTGCTGTGTTCGCATTGAAATAGGGCTGAAATTCCCCTATACCCAGGGTATTAAGGCAGATCGCAGACGCCCCGCACGTGAAGTTCGTCCGGTTACGCAGTCGCTCAGCGGTTCGCCGCTTCGTTGCAGAACTGTCGCGGCAATCCATCGAGGCATAGAGTTGGCTGACGTTCCACTCCGGCTTTATGGAGGCACGCCCGTGCCTGGGTTCCTCAGCTCCGACTACTCCGCTTCAGTCCGCATGCCTCACCGGTCGCTCGTTTCGAGCGTTCGCTGGCTGGTGGCTTCTGTTGTTCTCCCGCTTCTGATTGGCTGCGGAGACGTTGTTCCGATTTCCGTCACTGAGGTCGCAGCAACTCCCGAATACGCGGAAGTCGCCGCAGCATTGGAGGAGATGATCGAGCGGGAGCGCGAGGAGAAGGGGCTTCAAGCCTTGTCCATCGCCCTGGTCGACGGAGACAACGTCGTTTGGGCGGCAGGATTCGGTGAAGAGTCCGAAGGTGTGCCAGCAACGCCTGAAACGGTGTACCGCGTGGGATCGGTGTCCAAGATGTTCACGGACATCGCGATCATGCAGTTGGTGGAGGATGGAGCCATCGACATCGATGCTCCGGTTCAGAACTATGTCCCTGAGTTCACACCTACGAACAACACGGACACACCGATCACCTTGCGGCAACTCATGTCGCACCGGGCCGGCATCATCCGTGAGCCCCCGGCAGGACACTACTTCGACGATACCGGGACCGATCTCCGCACAACGGTGCTCAGCATGAGCGGCACCAAGCAGATCTACGCGCCAACAGAGCGTCACAAGTACTCGAATGCCGGGATCGCCGTTGTCGGTTACACGCTTGAGAAGACCCAGGACGAGCCCTTCGCTCAATATGTGAAGCGCTCCGTCTTGGAGCCCCTCGGTATGAGAACGAGCGCGTTCACTCCCGATCCTGACGTCATCGGCAACTTGGCGGATGCCTACATGTGGGGCGTCGATCGTGCCCTGTTCGCGGCTCCCACATTCGAATTGGGCATGGCTCCCGCGGGGAGCATGTATTCCACCGTGATAGACCTGTCGCGTTTTATGTCCGCAGTGTTTCGTGGCGGGCTCGGGGAGCGCAGCCGAATCCTCGAGACCGAGACACTCGAGTCGATGTGGGTCCCGCAGTTCGCAGCTGAAGGCGCCACAGATGGATACGGATTCGGCTTCGCGGTCGGTGAGCGAGACGGTCAGCGTTGGCTGGGTCATGGAGGCGCCATCTACGGTTTCTCCACCCAGTTGGGTTTCCTGCCCGATTCGAAGCTCGGCGTCGCAGTTGTCTCTGCAGTGGACGGCACGAATACCGTCACCGGCCGAATCGCCGACGCGGCCCTCGCGCTCATGGTGGCGGCCAGCCGTGGGGAAGCTCTCCCGACCGAACCGCTTTTGGGTACGGATCCGGTCGATCCTGAAGTCGCCTTGGCTCTTGAGGGTGTGTACGGCGAGGGAGATGCTGCCCTCGAGCTGAATGAACGGAACGGCCGGCTCTTCATCACCCCGTCTCGCGGTGGTGCAATAATGGAGACGCGGTCTCGCGGCGACACGCTCGTCGTTGATGATCGTGTGTCCTACGGCTTACGGCTGCTTCCGGACGGCAACAACCTCGTGCGCCTCGGGGCCAACCCGGTCACGCTCGCCAAGCGCCCGCGCGCTGGTATGCCCTCGGCTCCGCCCGCTCACTGGAATGGACTTATTGGGGAGTACGGATGGGACCACAACGTGCTCTTCATCTCTGAACGCGAAGGTCGGCTCTACGCCTTGATCGAGTGGTTCTTCCTGTATCCGCTGGAGGAAATCTCTGAGGACGTATACGGCTTCCCCGATTGGGGCCTGTACCACGATGAGCAGTTGGTCTTCACCCGTGACGCCAACGGGCGCGCCAACTCAGTAGAAGCGGCTTCGGTCGACTTTGTTCGACGCGAAGTCGGTACGGAAGCCGGCGGGACGTTCACAATCGATCCGGTGCGCCCCGTCGCCGACCTGAAAGCTGAAGCCCGCGCGGCATCTCCGCCGGACGAAACCGGCACCTTCCGGGACTCTGATCTTGTAGAGGTCGCATCGCTTGAATCCGGGATCCGGCTAGACATGCGCTACGCGTCCACGAACAACTTCATGTCCTCGGTCTTTTACGATGAAGAGCGGCTCTTCCTCCAGCGTCCTGCTGCGGAAGCCGTGGCGCGTGCCCATCGCGCGCTCGCTCCCTACGGCTATGGCCTCCTGCTGCATGACGGATACCGCCCGTGGTACGTGACCAAGATGTTTTGGGATGCCACTCCGGAAACCGAGAAGATCTTCGTAGCCAACCCGGCGAACGGTTCGCGGCACAATCGTGGTGCGGCCATCGATCTAAACCTCTACGACCTACGCACGGGTCAGCCCGTAGACATGGTCGGCACCTACGATGAGTTCTCGCCGCGGTCATTCCCGGACTATCCGGGTGGGACCAGCCAGCAACGTTGGCAGCGGGAGTTGCTACGCCGGGTGATGGAGTCTGAAGGCTTCACGGTCTACGAAGCCGAGTGGTGGCACTTCGATCACAACACGTGGCGGGAGTACAGGATTCAGAACGCGACGTTCGACCAGCTGGGCGGATAGGGTCGAGAATATCGGATAGCGATCGCCGGCAGCCGTTCCCGGCACCAGGCCCTGTCGGCGGGCAGCGAGCGATCGAGGAACGTTGTGACGAGCAACTGAGCCGACTCAGGGAGACCGCCAGTACTACTCAGGTGATGCGCGGGCAGCTTGCGACCCTCGAGAAGGCAGTTCTGGCTCGGGCGTTCCAAGGGGCTCTTTTGCCTGCTG
>JAPKBW010000054.1 GCA_028823235.1 Longimicrobiales bacterium
CCTCGGTTTTCCTTGCTACACCGTGAATACTCTTGAGGAGGCCGACTTTCTCTGGGCCCCAGATCAAGAACGCGACCACCAAGACCAGGCCGATCACGGTCCACCGGCTGTCGAAGATCCAAGGGAAGGCCAGGACGAGAAGCCCGCCCATGAAGTGTACCAACTTTCGGCTGAGCTCCACGGACGGTTGTCCGAAGATTCGCCAGGCCTCGGCAACACCGAAGATTAGGAGGAAGCCCGCTCCGACCAATGACGCGCGGATCAGTTCACTCAACATGGGACACCTCATCGACGTGGAATGACTGGTAGAACCAAGCGAGATCCTGAGAATGAAGCTTTTCGGAAAGCTCCGGTAGTGGCACGACTCTGTCGCGCAATGCATGTGGGGCCGTACGGGGCACGAAGAGATTCCAGTAAGCAAGACGTGCATCGGGTGCTGCGGAGTCCAATAGTGCTGTGTAGACACGCTCATGCTCCGCCGGACTCATGTATTCGAAGATGTCCGAAAGGTTGAACCCGTCGAAAGGCCCTACGGCTTTCTCTACGGGACCGAGCACTGTGCGAATGCGGGAGATTCGTTCACGGACAATTCCGCGGAACTCGGGACGCAAGTAGCGTGGAAGTGCGTCGGACCTATAGTTCCCAGTTAGGACATAGGCTAGGTACGGATTTGTGTCCGTGGGTAGCTCGCTGAACGCGTATTGTGTACGAGCGAGCATTCTGGTGGCGATAGGGCCGTCGACGTGCTCGAAGAACGCTGGATCCCGACCCAATCGACCACAAACCGCTCGACTGAAGAAGAGTCTGAAAAGGAGTCGCCAGCGCCAAGTGTCCCAGACTTCGCTATAGAAGCGTCTTCTCTCCTCAGGGGACCGCGAATTAAGCAGGCCTTCGATGCGGCGCTTGGGATGTATCAGTGGCAGGAGTCTTCGGCGGAACATAGAGAAGTAAGCCTCAAACTTTCCAGCGTGAATTACTCCCTCCTGCACCAGGTCGAGGTGTGCGTCCCAGAAGATGCACGCATCGTCAGGCATTGCGCTTCTAAGGCGCCGATATGTCTCCTCTCGGTTCGTGGAAGGAGTCACACCAAGGAAGGCCAGGAGAGCGTCGTCGTCCAGTTCGGTGAACGCGGCCACGCGGATCATGACACAAGCTAACTGCACCGGACTCAGGTCGACCGCAACGACTTCGGCGGGGTCGAGCGTGAGCAGTGCTAGGGCATTGTCTCCAGAAGAGGCAATGGTTAGTAGGCGTCCATCTTTCGCAACCGGGGCGAGAGCCTCGCACAACACGTCGGCATCTTCCCAAACACTGCCGTAGCGAATGGCATCGAAGGCTGCCCGTTCTTCTATGGGCCGATCAGACCCCAATTTATGGGTCTTATTCATCGTAGGATCCTTTTCACCGTGGGTCCTGCTTTGGACGTCCGAGTGCCTCGTGAGCTTGGGCGAACTCCCCCGTGCACATTGCGGCCATGATCGAGATTTCTCCAGCCAGCGCGAGCCCGGCTGTGATTTCAGCAAGCTTAGCCGCACCGTCATTCCCCAAGCAGCCGAGGATTCGGAGTGATTCGGTCGCCGTCGGAAGACGGGTACCACCACCCACAGTGCCGAGGATCAGGTTAGGCAAGGTCACGCAGGCATAGAGATCGCCTGTTTCAGTCACCTCCATGCGGTGCAATGCCGTACTGGCTTCGCTCACACAAGCGACGTCCTGTCCACACGCTAGGAATACTGCGGCAACCGCATTTGCCACGTGGCCACTCACGCCGATCGAACCTGTCTGAATGCCTCCGATTACACCCATGCGCCAGGCATCTCCAATCCGTTCAGGTGTAGTCCTGAGGCTTTCCTCCACTAGTGAACGAGGAAGTGTTACCTCGGCGGTAGTGTGTCGTCCGCGGGTATCGAAGAAGCTGAGCGAGGTACCCTTCTTATCACCTGACATGTTCGAATCGATGAACCAGTGTCGCGGTAGTACGGGTGTGCGTTGGATAAGATCCTCACACGCGGCCTGTGCCGCGAAGGTCACCATGTTCTGCCCAGCTGCGTCCCCAGGATAGAAGTCCAGAATCAGATAGACGAAGTTGGCTTGGGGTTGCACACGCATGTTTACCAGACGACCGTGCTGGGTGGTACTCTCGGCAACATCACGTATTTGTTCGAACTCCCCTACTACCCAAGCAGTGAACTGAATTGCTTCAGCCATCGTGTTGAAAGCAAAGCCAGGGGCTCGCTGGACCTGCTGGACTGTGGTCAGGCATGCGGCTCCGCCAGCGAGTGTCACAATTTTTGCTCCTCGAGAGTAGCTAGCGACCAATGCCCCTTCCGACGTCGCCATCGGGACATAGAAATCCCCGTGCGCATGGAGGCCATTGATGCGCAAGGGACCCACAACTCCAGTGGGGATACACGTCATCCCAATTAAGTTCTCGATATTGCCCGCCAGTTCCTCCGCGCCTGGTTGTGGAGCTTCCCCTGACAGATGGGGCAGAGGTCCTGCGAACTCCTCGAGGAACTCAATCCGCTTCCGCACCGCGTCATCGTTGGTCTCGCCTCGGCCAGGCACTGGCGGCGGCACCGGTCGTTCATCGTGAGAGGTCGGTGCGAGTGCATCCTTGAGGTCAGCGACGTTTGCACCCTTGCTCAGGCGCCGCGCGATCTCTGCAGCTAGGTTATATGGGATAGGCATGTGCCTCCTTAATTTATAGTTTTTCGTCAGTGGGGCTTACTAAAGCCAGTGGCTCGCCAGTGAGTGACGCTGAATATGGTACACGTTTACTCAGTAGTTCGTATCGCCGAGTCCATGTCTCAACCCCTGGCATCTTTTGTGGGTCCAACAGAAATCGGCTCACGTTGTCTTCATGAACAAGTGCGGTGATAAAGCGACGGAATCCTGCCTGCCCGGCGTCTCGGTATGCGGCATGCGTGAGAGCTGTCCCGAGTTTTCTACCCCTCATATCCGGTGCGACAGCGATCGTTTTGATCACAAGCCAGTCGCGATCTGGGAATGTAAATAAGAAGCCGACGAGTCGGTCCTCTTGGTTTCGGGCGAGGAATGTGAAGTGTCCAGGCACCGTAGCTAGCGCGTTTCCGTACAGTGACTGGAACGCCTGGAGTGGAATTGGTTCGAAGAGGAAATTATCCGCAAATGCGTCCGTGCAAAGTGCATGTAACTCAGGAACCGCCGCCTGTACGTTCTCCGACGTGAGCCGTTCGATTTGAAGTCCTGATGCCACTGCAGTGTCATAGCCTGATTGCGTCCGTGTGAGCAGGTCGCCGAAAGTATACTCTCCAGTATCGGGGATATGTAATCCGATGGTTTCGAACGAGGCCGCTACCTCGAAACCCTGATCTATGAAATGACGTTGATGCTCTGGTGGAGTTGTGGGCTCCCAACTGAATGGATTTGGCAGGGAAGCCGTTTCCTCGGGATACAACATGACTCGGTACTTGAACCATGTGTTCACATCGACTGGCGCGAAGACCTCTTCGAGATTGTTAGCAACGGCCCATTTCATGGCGCCCTCCATGAGTAACTTTGCCGCGTGACCACCCTCAGGATCAGGCGCTGTTTCATAGAGACCGATTACACCAGAGCGTTTACTCGCTGGGCCTTGGAATACACCTGCTCTTGCTAGGGCTCCATCGGGTCCCTCAACGATCAACAGGGCTGCGGGTCGACTGAGTCCGATGCTTAACACCAGGGAGAGATAGCTGGAGGGTTGGACAGTGCCTTGCGGGCGAAGAGCTTGGAGCTGGGAGCCGACCGACTCAAATCGGTCGATGAAGTCGGCGGGTGCCGGATCTTCCTCAGTGGAGTAGCAATGGGTCAAAGAGAGATTCATAGGATTCTCACCTCACCCTTACCAGCATCGAGGCGGACCCGTTGGCCATTCTGTAGCTTCTTGAGCGGGTCGCCCTCTACGCCGACAACAGTGGGTATGCCGAGTTCACGTGCGACCACTGCCGAGTGAGACAACAAGCTTCCTCTCTCGATGATCAGGCCTGAGCACGCCGGAAAAGCTGGTACCCAGCCCGGGTCAGTCCGTTCGGTGACGAGGATCTCCCCGTCCAATCCTTCCGTGTCCTCAAAACTGTATGCTACCCGTACGGGTCCCTCCACGACGCCAGGGCAGCACGACGTGCCGTGCAAGACGTTCGGGTCGTCGGATCCGAGGTCCTTCAGTAAGTCGAGGCTTTGGAGTAGACTGGGATGTCTAAGGACTGCCCCGGCCGCACCTCGAGTTAGGAAGCGGTTCGGTGGCGCCACCGAACCGCTTC
>JAPKBW010000055.1 GCA_028823235.1 Longimicrobiales bacterium
CAGGCTCTCGCGGCGATTGACCACCCGGGGTTTGAATGACCGAACGTTTGCCAAGACCCTCAGAGCCTTTTAGTGGGCACATTGCACGCTTGCTCCGTGACTCCGAACCACGCCGACTGCATCGAGCCACTGCTCCCTCCGATGCTCCAAACGTCTTGCTCGTCATGCTCGACGACGTGGGATTCGGCTCGTTCGCTTCTTTTGGCGGGCCAGTTCAGGCCCCCGCGTTTCAAGGGGTTGCCGACCGGGGACTGCTGTACAACCAATTCCACACCACAGCTTTATGTTCACCGACAAGAGCCGCACTGCTCACCGGGCGGCAACACCACGCCGTCCACATGGGGGGAATTACCGAGATCGCCAACTCGTTCCCCGGCTACGACTCAGTAATACCTACAGAAGCTGCAACCGTGGCCCAGATACTGCAGATGTCGGGTTACGCGACCTCCTGCTTCGGCAAGTGGCATTTGACGCCGTCGTGGGAGCAGGGTCCCGCTGGCCCCTTCGAGCGCTGGCCGACCGGAATGGGCTTCGACCGCTTCTACGGGATCATCGGAGCTGAAGCATCGCAATGGGAGCCAGCCGTCTATGACCAGACCACACCAGTTTCACCACATGTCGGGAGACCCGGTTACCACCTCACTGAAGACTTAGCGGACCAGGCGGTCACTTGGATCGACCGCCACCGCGTATCAGCGCCTGATCGTCCGTGGTTCTGCTACTTCTCGACTCCAGCGGTGCACGCCCCGCATCATGCTCCTAGTGAGTGGATTGAGCAGTTCCGAGGAGAGTTCGACAGCGGGTGGGATGACCTCCGTACTCGGATCCACGCGGATCAACTCCGCTTGGGCGTGATTCCAGCAGGCACTGCTCTCACCCGAAGGCCCGACGAGATCCCGGCGTGGACGGACTACCCGGAGCGCTACCAGCCAGTCGCAGCTCGGCTAATGGAATGTTTCGCTGGTTTCCTCGCCCACACCGATCACCACATCGGTCGGGTAATCGATGCCGCCAGAAGGGAGGAGCGTGAAACCCTCATCATTTATCTCTCCGGCGATAACGGTGCCTCAGCCGAGGGCACCATCCACGGAGCTTGGAGCGCTCCATCGTTCCAGAACGGGGTACATGAAGACCCTGAATGGCTACTCGAGCACATGGATGATTTCGGCAGCGCTAAGTGTGAAAATCACTTCAACGTCGGTTGGGCGTGGGCCCTCGATTCGCCGTTCCAGTGGATGAAACAGGTTGCTTCGCACTTTGGGGGGACAAGAAACGGACTCGCTATCGAATGGCCGGGCACAATCACCGACGGAAAGGGACTGCGATCTCAATTTCATCACGTGGTTGATATCGCTCCGACAATCCTGGAAGCCGCCGGCATCGACGCCCCAGAGGCAGTGAACGGGATCGAACAGATCCCGATGCACGGGACGCCAATGGGCTACTCATTCGCAGCGGACGGAGCGAGTCGCCGTACCACTCAGTATTTCGAGATTCTCGGGAACCGGGCGATTTACAACGACGGATGGATCGCGTCCTGCTTCCACGGCCGTGTGCCGTGGATCAGGATGGAGGGGTTCGAGTTCGACGGGCCCCATGAGCGTTGGGAGTTATACGACGTAGAGAATGACTTCTCCCAGGCGGTCGACCTCGCATCAGAACATCCTGAGCGCCTCGCGGAGTTGGTGGAGATGTTCGATGCCGAGGCACGCAAATTCGGTGTGTATCCATTACGTGATGCTGGCTCGCCGCGAAGCGCAGAGCTTGCGGTACCTCACGCGCTCGGCGGGCTGAGGAGGATGACCTACACCACAGCGCACGTGAGATTGCCCGAAAGCACCGTGGTACGGCTGAAGAACTGTTCTTGGCGAATCTCCGCCGAGGTAGTAGCCGCCATCGACGATCAAGGCGTTGTCGCCTGCCAGGGCGGAAACATGTCCGGATGGTCGATGTGGCTAGATGGTGGACGGCCCCGGTTCACCTATAACTGCTTCGGTCACGATGTGACAACGGTGACCGGTCCCGTGCTCGCCCCCGGAACCCATCTGGTCGAGGCGTTGTTCGACTACGACGGCGGTTTCGGTCAGGGCGGCGAACTTGTCCTGGTAGTGGACGAGAGCGCAGTTGCACACGCTCGTCTCGAGCGGACAGTTCCGATCGTGTTCTCGATCAGTGGCGAAACCTTCGACGTCGGTACGGACACCGGATCTCCGGTAGGACCGTATCCTTCGGACTTCGTGTGCTCGGCGAATATCGTCGGAGTTACGCTCGCCCGCCTCGATGAACCGGGGGATGCGGTACGAGCCGCCGAACTCGAGGGCCTTTTCCGCGCTGGGTTGAGCACCCAATAACCCTGCAGAATCCACGCCCCACTCCCCTTCCCGCCAAATTCCCATCGGTCGCCTGGATCGACCAGGCCCAACGTGGCGCCCTCATCCACTCAAACTAGAAATACCTCAAACGGCTTGGCCGGTTGCGCCCTCGGGCAGTTGCGTTCCCGCTCTCAGAGCCAGGTCTGGCGAATACGGTGTCAGCCTGATGAGAATCTCCGGCAGGTCCAGGAGGATGACCCCATGACCGATCGATCCACCGTCATCGAGGCAGCCGAGAAATACCTGTTTCACGGGCTCATCGAACAGGACGGCACGAAGGTTCCGTTGGCCGAGAACGTGGTCCGCATCGAGCAGGGCAAGAACACCGGCGACGGCCGGGATGCACTGGTGGCGGCGCTGGCCAACGTCGGCAAGGGCATGATCGAGGGCGTGCGGAATGTGCGCTGGATCGTCGAGGGCGAGCAGGCGGTCGCGTTCTACGACCTCGATCTCAACATTTCGGATCTGCCCGTCCTCATCGCTGAGCGATTTCGCGTCGTCGACGGTCTCATTACTGAAATCGAAGTCCTGTTCCATGCGCAGGCGCCGAGTCCGGTGGAGAAATGAGGCGGCTTGAAGGCAAGATCGCGATCGTGACGGGGGCCGCTCGCGGCTCTGGGGAACTGGCGGCGCGGCGACTGGTCGCCGACGGTGCGAAGGTCGTCATTGCCGACCTGCTCGACGACCGGGGCAAGCAGGTGGCCAACGATCTCGGCGACGCCGCACGTTACGTTCACCTCGACATCAGCGACGAAGACCGGTGGCAACAGGTCATCGATTTCTGCATCGACACATATGGCGGCCTGACGACCCTGGTCAACAACGCTGCCGTCCTGCACGTGCGACCAATCGAGCACACGACGACGACCGACTTCGCGCGACTGCTCGAGGTGAATATTGTGGGGACCTTCCTGGGCGTTCGGTCCGTGATCGAGCCTCTTCGGTCGCGTGGAGGTGGGTCGATCATCAATGTGGCGTCGATAAGCGGCCACCATCCTGCCGCCGGTACGTCTGCCTACGCCGCAAGCAAGTTCGGTGTGCGCGGCTTGACCAAGGTAGCGGCCCTCGAGCTTGGCCGATATGGGATCCGTGTCAACGCGATCAACCCGGCGATGGGCAACCCGGAGATGGTGATGGAGTCGCTGCCGGCCGACATGGACACGTCGGGCCTTGGCAAAGGCGCCGCCCTCAGCGGCGGGCAGCCGATCTTGCGTGAGGGAGACATGGCCGACGTCGCGAATGCCGTGGCCTTCCTTGCCTCGGATGACAGTTCGTTCTTCAACGGCGCCGACTTCGACCTGGACGGAGGGATCACGGCCGGTAGCCACTTGTTGGGCGGCATTCCGGGCGCGCCGCGTGAATGATCTCCGGACGGCCCCAGTCAACGCCATCACGACCCCAGGCCAGCCGTCCTTTCCTCTGGTCAACCCCTTGTGCGAGACCGCCATGCCACCCCGTGGCTGGATGCCTGCAAACGCCTGATTATCTTCGGGCCATATCGAATGAAGAGCCGTCGCGGCCAAGCCGTAGCGATGACCTGCCCTATCGGCTGATCGAGCACGTCTGGATTCCGATGTCCGACGGCATCCGCCTGTCTGCGCAGCTCTGGCTTCCCATGGGAGCAGGGCACGAGTCGGTCCCTGCGATCCTGGAGTTCATCCCGTACCGCAAGCGTGACGGTGCAGCCCTTCGCGACCACGCCAACCACGCCTGGTTCGCTGCCCATGGCTATGCGTGTGTCCGACCCGACATGCGCGGGCACGGCGACTCCGAAGGCCTGATGACAGACGAATATTCACCACGCGAGCAAGAGGATGCCACCGAGGTCATCGAGTGGATCGCCGACCAGGACTGGTGCACTGGCGCTGTCGGGATGATGG
>JAPKBW010000056.1 GCA_028823235.1 Longimicrobiales bacterium
GGCCGACACCCCTGGCTGCATCCAGGAACTTCGGGACGATCCTCCCGTGCCCCACCACTCCCCAACGCATCAAACCGGTCCCACGCGGGTTCAACCATCCTCAGTCGGGGTGCCCTGGTGGAAGTCCATGACCCAGCCCGTGCCCATCCACCCACGATCTCCTCGGGCCTCCGAACGCCACATTCCCTCTTCGGGGGACTGCAATTCCTCGAGGTCGGACCGGCTCAGCACCCGGTCAGAATGGCACACCCGACTTCGAGTCGCGTCCTGCCCCCGCTACGGCGTGCCTCTGGCTGGAGTAGCAGAGGGCAGCGTCCGGCCACGATCAGAACCCGTTCTGGCGGAGTGTTTGGAATCGGCTCAAAGGAATCTGCCCGGGATGTCCGCCTCGACCGCTCTTGCCTGTGGAATCAAGGGTTCGCGTCCAGCGTGTGCACCTGAGTCCGTCCAAAGGTGTGCCATTTGTGACACAGGTTGTGACACGGCGTCGGGTCTTGGTGACCGGTGGCGGTCAGTCGATGGCGAGTGGAAGCGGTAGGTAGGCCAGGCGCCTGAACGCCGCCAAGGCTGGGGCCTTCGGGGGGTGTTAGCCGAGGGGTGATTCGAGCAGATTCCTTCGACAGTGGTTGGTCACCTGCTCCACGAACTTCTGCTGCTCGAAGGAACTCAGGTCCTGGAAGAAGTCGACTTCGCTGTATTCCGCTTCCAGGTTTTCGATCTGGCAGCGACACGCATCATGGGCGCTAATTCCGACTTCTCGTAGGTGTCGCCCGACCTGGCTATCGTCCTCCATCTCTTCCTGCATGTCCGCGATGCATTCCTTGACAAAGATGTCTCTGGTGCTTTGAGACCATTGTTCGGTCGCACACCCCGCTGCCAGGAGGCCAAGAACTAGTAGCGCCGTAACCATCTTCATACCCTGACCTTATGAGTGGGGGCGCCTATGAGGTACCAGGGGACTCGTAGATCACAGAAACCTGTCTGCCTCGTCCGCTGAAGCCATCGAGGCCCATTGTTTCGGGGGCCTGTGTCCGGGGAATCGGTTCGTGTCCGTCCTGTGACCTGCATTCTGTGCAACGGCGCGTGCAATCGGATCAACGGCTCGTCTGACGGCGAATTCGTGATCCTCTCGACGTCGCTCGGCGAAGAGGGGTCGGTTGGCCGACGCGACCGGGTCTGGCATAGGGTCGGCCGGTGGAGAAGTTCCGCATCGTCCAGTGGTTCACGGGGGACATCGCCCAGCACCAGATCCGACTGGTCGACGCCCATCCCCTGATGGAACTCGTCGGCGCCTTCGTCTTCCACGACGAGAAGGTCGGCATGGACGCCGGAGAAATCGCCGGAATCGGCCCACTCGGAGTTCGGGCGACCAAGGACATGGATGAGATCCTCTCGGTCGAGGCCGACTGCGTCCTCTACAACCCCCCGACCGAGCGGTACGACGAGATCGTCCCAATCCTCGCAAGCGGCAAGAACGTCATCAGCATCATGTCGGGTTGGAACCCGCGGCGCTACGAGTGCTTCCCCGACATCGTCGATGCCTGCGCCGAAGGGGGCTCGTCACTATTCGGGACCGGGCTGAATCCCGGCCTGAGCTACGAGTTGGCGCTCCTCGGTTCGTCCATCTGCCATGAGGTCGAGTCCGTCTACATCAGCACCTGCGAGCGCCAGTCGACGCTGAGTCCGGTGTTCCTGGAGAAGTTCGGATTCGGTCGGACCGAGGAGGAACTTGCACGGACCGAGGGCGGTGCCAGGGCGATCTTCGACAACCTCCTGCAGGTCACCGACCTCATCTGTCGGGAACTGGGCCTGGCCCACGACGGCAACGAACTCACCCACGAGTACGAACCGGCGACGAGGGACTACGACGAGAAGATCCTCATCCGCAAGGGGACGATGGCCGGACTGGTCGTCAAGGCCTCGTCGACGCACGGTGGCGTCCCGAAGGCGACCATTGAACTCAGGTTCCTGCTGGGCACCGACTACGTCAGCCAGGAGTTCTTGGCAGGGGCCCCGAAGCAGGGGTGGATCGAGGTTGACGTGCGCGGAACACCGGGCAGCAGGCTCACCCACGAGATCTATGCGGACGAAAAGATCGTCAAGACGCGTTCGACCGGCACGAAGGCCGTCAATGCCATTCCGTTCGTCTGCGCTGCCGCGCCCGGTCTCCTCTCACCCCTGGATCTGCCGCTGCCCCGGATGCTCAAGCCTCAAGCCTGACCTGGCGGTGCCTCATCGGGCGGGCTACCGCCGCCGAGAGTCTCGACGGCTGAGCCGGACGGTTCAGCGGCGGGTGACGGTGACGGGGAGGCTCGAGTAGCCGCGGACGAAGGACGAAAAGACCCGTTCGGGTTCGTCCTGGACCTCGATGCGTTCGAAGCGTTGGAGGATTTCTTCCCACAGCACGCGGAGTTGGAGTTCGGCGATGCGGCTGCCCATGCAGAAGTGGATGCCGTAGCCGAACGAGAGGTGGCGGTCCGCGTTGTGGCGCTCGATGTCGAGCACGTCGCCGTTGTCGAAGATGTCTTCGTCGTGGTTGGCGGAGATGTACCACATCAGTATCTGATCGTTCTCCTTGATCTGCTTGCCGTCGAGTTCCGTGTCCTTGGTGGCGGTGCGGCGCATGTACGGCAGCGGGGTCTGCCAGCGGATGACCTCGGGCACGAGGTTCGGGATGAGTCCGGGGTCAGCGAGGAGCTTGTCGTACTGCTCGGGGAACTTGTTGAGGCCGTAGATGCTGCCGGTCATGGTGTTGCGGGTGGTGTCGTTGCCGCCGACGATCAGCAGCAACAGGTTGCCGAGCTGGTTGAACACGGGAATGTCCCTGGTGGCTTCGCCGTTTGCCAGCATCGACACGAGATCGAAGCCGGGGTTCCCCCGTCGCTTCTCCCAGAGCCCTTCGAAGTAGTGGACGCACTCGAGGAGCTCGTCGATCTTCTGCTGCTGGGTCTCGACCACGCCGCCGGGGCCGGGGATCGCGAACACGATGTCGGACCAGCGGGTGAGTTTGCGACGATCCTCCATGGGGAAGTC
This sequence comes from Longimicrobiales bacterium, assembly GCA_028823235.1. Classification (NCBI taxonomy): domain Bacteria; kingdom Pseudomonadati; phylum Gemmatimonadota; class Longimicrobiia; order Longimicrobiales; species Longimicrobiales bacterium. The sequence continues at coordinate 3,034 of JAPKBW010000056.1, forward strand.
GAAGAGAGTCGCCAGCATCAGGGTGGTGAGCTCGATCGACACGGTGTCGACCCAGTCGAAGGTCTCGCCCTCGGGAAGGGAGTCGAGCAGCTCTGCTGTGCGTTCGCGGATCATCGGCTCAATGTTGCGCAGGTTGCTCGGGGCGGACACGTCCCGCACCGTCTTGCGCTGGTCGGTGTGGGTGGGCGGATCCATCGCGATGAACGGCGCCAGCGACTGCGGCGGCATCTGCTCGGCGGTGGCGATCTCCTTGATCCCCAGGTTGATGCCCTTCACCGAGGAATAGGTCTCCCAGTCGCCGTCGACGGCGCGGACAGCGTCGTATTTGGTGATCGACCAGTAGCGACCGGCCGACTCGATCTCGTTGAGGTGCACCGGGTCTTCGGCGCGGAGACGGGCGAAGTGATCCTGCCAGCGATCTTCCTTGAACAGGTGCGGGTTCGCCGGGTTGATCTCGGCGAGGTCGAGATCGGCCGCAGACGGCACGCCTTCACCGCGCTCGGCCATCTCCATCTCGGGCGTGCGGATGTCCGGGTCGAAGAAGGCGCGCTCAGCAGTCGTATCGGTCGTGTCAGCGGTCTCGGTCATCGGGGTACTCCTCGTCCTGGTAGTGGGAGGCTCCACAGTCGTCAACTGCGAAGAGCCAACTGGAGAACTAGTCGCTCAGGAGTGGTCCGGCAATCAGCCAGATTGCGATCAACGTTCCACCGATGATGTTCATCAGGAAGATCTTTGGGTATTCGTCCCTCGTTCTCCACGCGAAGACCTTGCGAATCCAGACCTTCTGGGTGATCAAGCAATAGATCACATACATCGATATTACGAAGCCCACACCGAGCTTTAGGAGCGTCATCAGACTTGACTTTCTTTCGGGGTCGTGAACGTCCGTGCTGGATAGTGCCTGTGCGTCAAAAGTGTGTAGCACGTTTGCGTCAACCGAGGCTTGCCCCTCCGTCGAAAACCTGAAAAGGCAGCGCCAAAAGCGCTGCCTCCCAGGAACTGCGAACACGTCCACGCGAAAACTGCGAACACGCCCTGGTGGAGCTGGGGGGAATCGAACCCCCGTCCGTCGACGGGTGGGCGCTCGCGCTACGACCGTTCCCGAGTCTGCGGCTTCTGGCTGCCGCACCGCCGGGTCGGTTGGGCCCGAAGGCCCCGCCACGGGGTCTTTCCCCCGGGTCAGCGTTCTTTCACGC
>JAPKBW010000057.1 GCA_028823235.1 Longimicrobiales bacterium
TCATTTATCAACTCACTCTGTTCGGAGGACTCCCATGCTCGGACTCAGAAGCGTCTCTTCACTCATCCTCGCAGGCAGTATGGCTGCGTGTGCGACGGAGACTGCGTCCATAAACAACGAGACAGAGCTTTCTCAAGTGGAGGCAGCGAACGTGGCCTTCACCGGGGCTATTGCGGCGTTTGACTTGGAAGGAATCATGTCCTGGATCGCAGAAGACGCGCTCTTCTATCCACCAGACGCCGAGATGCTCTCTGATAACGATTCGGTGCGTGACTTCTTCGAAGCGGGTTTGTCGGATCCGAACGCAGCCGCCGAGTTCGAGCACCTGTCCTCCGCGATTTCTGAAGATGGCAGCATGGGCTATACAGTCAGCATGCTCCACTATACCTACACGGCGCCAGATGGAAGCGTTGCCACAGACCACGACCGAGACCTCCACGTTTGGAGGAAAGACAGCTCCGGCAATTGGAAGGTGGCGCTCGACATGTGGAACTCTGGCTCTAGCGAGATGCAGTAGTCGAAGAGCGGTGTGGTCGTGATCCAGGTCAGGTTCGAGCGCCACCAATTGCGCCGTTGCATTGGAGGCGATGTGTGCGGACCGGCACCAGTACCGCCCCGTGGCCGCCATAGAGGGGGGGGCATACCAAAAAGAAATGCCTTCCGTGGCTCACTCATGGCTCACTGTGCCATAAGGGGAGGCATAATGGCAAAGCCCCCCTCAACAACCCAAGTCATTGGGGGGCTTATCTTTCCATCAGGAGGTTCGCCCAGATTCGAACTGGGGCCCCTGCCCCCAAAGCGCTTCTAGAAATGAGCGAATCACGGCAAGAAATCGTATAACCCCTTATGGGCTGCACGAGTGTGCCATATCCGCTCACAGGGCTGACGATGGGGGTTAAGCTGGGCAAGCCCCGACCTATCGTGATTGTCCCCATTCCCGCGCACGCGCGTGACCACGCCTGTGTCTAAGCCCCCACGGTGTGCTACTCACAACTCGCAGGATGGACCCTTCTTCCAATTCCGGTAGACGATAATCACATAGATGAGTCCCCACACTGCAATGAGATCAGCGCGACGTAAATACATCACCAGTGCAAGGGCACCATATAACAGCAACTGCTGTCGACGGTTCTGACCTCAGAGTGACTTCATTTTTTCTCCATAAGATTTGTTAGGTGTGCCTATTCAGGATACAGCACTCATCTCACTGACTCGCACTTCGCCTCTCACTTGCAATAAACTTCAAAATTTCTTGCGTAGTTTGCAGCCATTTCTGAAAAACGTAATCCACTCTCATAAGATTCCCTTGCCTCTGCATCATACCCTTCATTTCTGAGCCTATCTCCTTCCCCAAGATTCTCGCCGGCCACATAGAGGAAGGTACCTGAGGCACCACTTATGTTCCTGCAGTCTTCTGCTGCCCAGCGTTCAACTGTCTGTTGTTGGGCACCTAATTCGGCACCGAAGTAGTCCACTAGGAACGCACCACCAAGAAGACAACCAAGTCCGAGGATGACACTTCGCAGATTACGCATCTTTAACTCCTCATAGTGAATCGAATGATTGCAGAATTGTTCGAGCTTGGGGCTCCATCTGCAAAACAAAAACCCCCTGCGCAAAACCGTGTTGTCTAGGTAGAGACACGGGCGCTCAAATAGGGATCCGTCCCAGCTACCAAATATTTTTTGGGGGGACGCCGTTTCAGTGGGAGCGATGTGTGCCGATTGGGAGCGTGCGTATCGCACGGGAATTAACCTCGGCTTGTTTTGTCCCAGGTCAGAACTCTTCCCCAATCACCTCCGCCGACCTCAATGACAGCGCACAAAACGTCGGCGTTCCATTCGCACACCCGCCCGACACCATCGTCGACGCCCCAATCACGAACAGATTCTCATGGTCATGCGTGCGGCCGTACGAGTCCGCGACACTCATTGCTGGATCGTCGCCCATCCGACATCCACCACCCGGGTGCTCCATGCGGGTCGAGACCTGAGTCGACATCACCGACCCGCCGCCTACTCCAGCCATCCTCTCGAAGAGCCCGAACATCGTATCGTGCGTATGGGCGCGGAGCTCCACGGACTCCGGGGCATCCCGATACTCGATCTTTGGCATGGGATCACCCCAGCGATTGCGCCGAACGGGGTCGAGCGAGAGCAGACTGTTCCGATCCGGGATCACGTCGTAGTAGCCACGGACGCGCGCCGACGAGCGCCGCGTGCGCGCTTGCCAGTCGTCCATGACGGCGTCGCCGAAGAGCCACGATCCGTCATTGTCGCGAGGCCGCGGCTCACGCCCTGCCGTCGATGTCCAGATCCGCAGATCGTGTCGGACATAGCGATCCAACGGACCGGGACGCGCGAACATGCGGGACAGGAGCGAGTTGGTCGAGAACATGCCGGGATAGCTTTCGAACGGGAGGTCGATCTGGGCACTCGCGTAGGGATGTCCGGTCATGTACGTGCCAACCATTCCGGTGCGGTTCGCCAGCCCATTGGGGAACCGGTTACTTGCCGACAGCAGCAGAAGGTGCGGACTCCAGGCATACCCTGCGGCCAGCACGAACGTCCTCGCGCGGAGCTCAACCACCTCGTCCGGCGCCGCGGAATCGACGGCGACGGCATAGTCCACGCGGTCAGAATTTTCGTGCAGCTCGAGCCTGCGCACCAGCGTATCGGTCACAAGGCGAACCTTGCCCTCAGCGATGAGACGGTCCAGCGTCACATCCGGTGTGTACTTTGCGCCGGTCGGGCAGATATGACAGGTGTCACAGCGTCTGCAGATCGCGCGGTCGTGCTTCGTCGTCGTCGCTTTGGCCCACGGTTGGGTCCAAAAAGGGATATCCGCGCTCTCGCCCCACTTCTTCAGGACTTCGAGGTTGTAGGACAGCGGCAAGGGCGGCATAGGATAAGGCCCGGACCGTGGGTCGTACTCGGGCGGGCCGGCCTCGCCGGCGACGCCGACGCGTTCTTCGAAGTCCTGGTAGTACGGCTCGAGATCCTCGTATCCGATCGGCCAGTCCGTCCCCACGCCGTACGTCGAACGCTGTCGGAAGTCCTCAGGCGAGAAGCGGGGGCAAGCTCCGTCCCAGTGCATCGCGCACCCGCCAACGTTCATCGACCGATAGAAGAGGCCTTCCCCAGTCTGATCCCGGATATGGTCTCCAGTCCAAGGGTTCTCTCCGTAGTCGATGAGGCGACGCCGCTTCCCGATCCTGTCACGGGCGGCTGTCGTGCGCCCTCCCGCCTCGACCATGACGATGTCGGCGTCGGTGAGTTCGCTGATGCGTTCCGCGGCGAGGATGGCGGTGATGCCTGATCCGATAATGCAGATGTCGGAGTCGATACGGATCGTCACAAGGCGGGCGCTCCGATCACGATGTTCATCCGAGGTGCGCCAAAGTCGCCGGTCATGGCGGGCCTTCCCGGAGACGCTCTGGTCGCCTACCGACGTCGTCGATGCTCCTGCACTCGAGTTTTGTGATCCGCACACCGTAGCACCGGTCTACCGCGTCTGCGGACGTGAAGTAGTGGGCCATCAATGCCACCGCGACGTGCCGCGCGCGGCCCGGCGCAGGGAACCCGTCGGTGGGCGCACCCATCTGTTCGCTGAGGATCTCTCTCCGCCGATCGGCCGAAAGGCTCGCGAAGAGCGCGCTCCATCGAGCCTCGGCGAGTATGTCGAGTGCCTCGAGCTGTGCCGACCACCCGGGCTCGGGATCCGGCGGCCCGTAGGGGATCTCCCATCCGCCGTATGGATGCCTCAGTTCGGCGACCGGTTGGAAGTCAGAGAGCCAGACCTCGAACGCGCCTACCGCAAGCTCACGCCCGTTGGGCCCAATCACTTCCGGCAGCACGGCGTCGCCTACGGCGCGGAGCAGAGTGCCGTCGAGCACCCGGGCCGGCGCGGGGGGGGGCGTGGCGGCGATCGCGTCCTCGGCACCCAGGGAGGCGGCCGAGAGTGCAGCAGCCGAGTGCTTGAGGAAGGTACGCCGATCTTGTGCCATGCCCTGATTCTGCCCCGCCCCACTCGTGCCCGCAACTCAGGACGAGCAG
>JAPKBW010000058.1 GCA_028823235.1 Longimicrobiales bacterium
AAGACGTAGACGAGGCCGAAGATTAGGGCTCGGCTGGTGACGGCGCTGAGGGCAACGAAGGCGGCACAGTACAGGACAGACGCGACTAGGGCACCGAGTCCGAGCCCGAGCATGAGGCCGTCAGCGGTAGGGCTCTCGTGGATGATCCAGGTGGTGGCCATGGTGGCCGGCACGACAAAGAGGGCTGCAGCCACCGAGGCGACTCCGATCTTGATGGCGATGATTCGCCATCGTTCGATCGGTTTGGTGAGCAGGAAGACGGCGGTGCCATCCTCTATCTCGGCACCCAGTGAGGCGGTCCCGAATACAAGGGCCACCAGGGGAAGCAACAGGGTAAAGATCATTACGCTGACCATGCCGAGTGCGACCTCCTCGGTGGCATCCCCTGAGCCGGCTTTGTCGGAGAACCGGTAGATCACTGCACTCAGGATCGGAAGCGCCAGCAGCAGTCCGATCACCAGGGTGCGGCGCCTTCCTAGAAGTTGGCGTGTGGTGAGGGAGATCAGGACGTTGTTCATCGGGCTACCAGGTAGGCGAAGACGCTCTCGAGGGAATCATCTGCGGGTTGGAGTTCTTGGAGCGCAACGCCACTTGATCGGATGAGGGGTGCGATGGATTCGGTGAAGGCACCGAAGTCTGTCGTCTGGACTTCCATGACGTCGCTGTCAAACGAAACAAGGGTGACATAGGGCCGATCGACCAGCGCGGCGGCAAGGGCGCGATTGTTACTGGACCTGATTGTGAAGGCATGGGGCCGGCTGGTCATGAGGCGACGAATCTGACGGAAGTTGCCGGCGGCGCCCAGGCGGCCACCGATGACGACGAGGACGTCTTCGGCGAGATCTTCAACATCTTCGAGGATGTGGGAAGAGAAGACGATGGTTCGGCCAGAGTCCCCTAGTTCCTTGAGCATCGTGTTCATCTGGAGCCGCTGACGGGGATCAGTACCGTTGAACGGTTCGTCGAGGATCAGGATGTCGGGGTCGTGGACGAGGGCGGCGGCGATCTTGGCTCGTTGACGCATGCCCTTCGAGTAACCGCTCATCTTGCGATGCATGGCGTCGCCGAGTTCAACCATGTCGATCGCTGCCTGGGCTGCAACTTCAGGTTGGGGAAGTTGGTGGAGTCGGGCGCTAGCCAGGGCGTACTCCCAGGCCGAAAGGAACGGGTAGGTGACCTCGCGTTCGGGAACGAGACCGATGTGGCTGTACATGCCTGTGTTCTTCCAAGCCGACTCGCCATTGACCATGACCTCGCCCGAGGAAGGCTCGAGAAGGCCCGCCATCATGTGCAGCAGTGTCGACTTGCCGGCGCCGTTGGGGCCGAGCAGGCCCGTGATCCCGGGCTCGAGTTCGAACGAAATGTCGTTGACGGCCACCAGGTCTCCGTACCAACGAGATGCCGATCGTACCGAGATCGCTGCATGCGGTTCCGGCGATGGAGGAGCAGCAGCGGAGTTCACAGCGTGACCTTGCGATAGCGGCGGATGGCAAAGAACAGGGCGATAGCGGTCTGAGCGACCAACGCCACAATCCACGTCCAGCCAGGAAGGTCGGCGTAGGCGACTTGATCGGCCATTTCGCCCATCCGATTCGCACGCGCTGGGACAGCGTCGAAGATGACATATGTGGCGGCGTTCATTGCATAGCCCGGAGTGGCGAGCATGGCGACTGCGGCCCATCCGGGACCCAGAACTGACACTAGAACGCTTGTGAAGACGACCGAGAACCACAGTGCCGCAAGCACGCTGATGAGCGCGAACGCCCGTCGAGTCGTGAACATCGCGATGGCCAGACCGATTACCGCGAGCTGCACGCTCGCGAGCGTCGAACTTGCCCCGATACGCCATACGTCCGAGATGTTGTCACCCAACCATCCGGTGCCGTCCTTGGCACCGAGCCAATTGCCTACGAACACAAGGAGTTGCGGAAGCAGCGTGAGCGACATCAGGGCCGTTGCCAAGGCGGCGATCTTGGCCAGCAGATAGTCGTCGCGTTCGATGGGGCGTGAGAAGTAGAGAGGAAGGGTGTTGTTCTTGCGATCGTTGCCAACCAGATCCGACGCCATGGCAGCTACGAACAACACGATGACGATCTGGATGAGCCCGAAATATTCGTGGTGTTTGACAATCTCGAAGCCCTCTCCAGCAAGCGCACCGAAGGCCACTGTGAAGATGGCAGGCAGGAGGGCGACGAGGGTGAGACCGAACGCGAGAACCTTGGGCAAGGTGCCGCGTCCGAGTCCGAATGTGTTGCGCAGGCTCAACACGTAGAGGGAACGAATCGCGTAGCGCCGCCCCAGACGGGGTCCGTCGTAGTTGCGGTAGCCCAGGTCGTAGACCACGCCTCGCGACTGAGGTGTCTGGTCGAGGCTCGCCATCAGACCGCCTCCTCGTTGCCGCTTGCCCAGGGATCATCGTTGCGGAACATGTCGCGGAGCGTGTGACGTTGCCGAGCCACGCGCACCAGGGGCAGGCCCAGATCGACCACCGAGTCGACCACCAGCCGCATGAGCGCAGCCTCAGCCGTGGCGCTCCCATCCGGCATCTCAACTTCGATGATTCGCCCGTCAACCCGGGCATTCACGTCGTGAGCGATCATTCGGCTGACAAGAAGTTCCGGATCTCGACCGACCTCCACTGCCAGAACATTGCCCAACCCGGTGAACTGGGCTACCGCTCCGACGCGAGCCAACTTGCCTTCCTCAATGAGAACCAGCGAGTCACACACACTCTCGATTTCTCCGAGTAGATGCGACGACATGATCACCGAAATGCCAAAGTCCGTGCCGGTGCGCTCGATCAGGCCCAACATGTCGTCCCGCCCATCCGGATCGAGGCCATTGGTCGGCTCGTCGAGAAACAACAGTTTTGGATCGTGCACCAAAGCCTGGGCCAACTTCACCCGCTGCTTCATGCCAGTGGAGTAGCCACCGATGTGCCGATAGCGCTCCTCGAACAGGCCGACGTGGCGCAGCGTCTCCGCCGCCCGTTCCCGTGCCACTGTCGCCGGGAGGCCGCTCATGCGAGCCAGGTGGATGACGAACTGGGTGGCGGACAGATCGGTGGGCAGGCAGTCGTGTTCGGGCATGTAGCCGACCTGCTCACGAATGCGCAGCCCCTCGGTCTTTGCGTCAAGCCCGAGCACCTCCGCGGTTCCGCTCGTCGGCTCGACCAAACCCAAGAGGATTTTCATCAACGTGCTCTTGCCGGCACCGTTTGGTCCCACCAAACCCACCACGCCATGCGGAACTTCGAGTGTTATTCCACGCAACGCTGCCACTTCCGGGTACTGCTTGGTGAGTGACGACAACCGAACCAACGGCTGTGCTCCTGCATTCACTCGCCTACCTCCTTGCGGAGCCCCGCGAGTTTGAACACAGTCACAGCGGGCAACCTAACGTCCGACGTCTCAGGTCGGATCAGGTTCGGGTTAGGGCTTGGTAAGGCGAGGCGTTGCTGCCATCACGTTTCATAATCGTGGAAGCGGTGTCGGTTCCCGAGTCGGCGGGGACTCAGCCCCAACAGGCCTTCGACTGCACCCAGTGGTGCCTGCCGCCAGAGGTCTCGTAGAGAAGGTAGGCGGCCACCTGCACCTGGGCGACCGGGTCGGCGATCGAGGCACCGGCGATGCCTGCCGCCTCGGTCCTTTCCTCCCAGAACTTGGGCAGGTGCTGGAACCAGCCGGCGGCACGACTCGACCGGTTGACGGCGAAGCTGAACACGTCGTCGGGCTGGGCGCTGGACTCGCAGAACGCCACCTCTTCGGCCCAGGCGTGGTCCTCGGGCTTGAGGTAGGCCTCGATCAACTCGCGCAACGTGGGTGGTCCCGTGGGTCGGTCGACCTCGTCGGGCTTCACCGCCGGTCGGTGTGCGACGAACTCCATCTTGGGGAGCGT
>JAPKBW010000059.1 GCA_028823235.1 Longimicrobiales bacterium
AGTCTTCGAAAGTTCGGACAGTGCTACGAGACCGCGGTCCCGTCGCTCCTCGTCCCAGTTCACAAAAGCTTCGTCCATGAAGATGGGGAGTTTCTCGGCTCCTTCGTCGAGGTGGTCGACGATGGCGAGGCGCAGGCTGAGATATGCCTGCTCGAGTGTTCCCGTGGAGATCGGGGAGGCGAGGGCGATCGGTTGAGGCAGGCCGGGTCCGACGATCTGGAACAGGTCGCCGCCGGATTGCTCGTCAATGAGCAATCCGGTGTAGCGGCCACCCGTGAGGCGCTCGAGGTAGCCGGATGCGCGGCGTATGAGGTCTGGCTGATGCTCTTCACGGAAGCTGCGATCTGCCTCTCGCAGGAGCTGGGCTAGCACCCATTTCCGGTCACGCTCGCGTGTGAGCGCAGCTTCCTCCTCCTGGAGACTGAGAATGGAACTGTCGACGGCGTCGGTGGTCTCGAGCTCCCGGAGATGTGCTGCGTCGAGCTCTAGCGCTTTCGCTTTCGTAGCAAGGTCGACAATGGCGATGTCGAGATCGTCGAGACGGGCACTGAGGCGGGGTATGTCGATTGATTCTTCATCGAGCGGACGGCCACCGGCCTCACTCTCCCGGATACGTGCCTCGAGGTCACGGATGTTCGGGCCGTCGCGTCCCAGTTCCTCTGTGAGTCGGTCGGCACGGTCATGAGCATCCACGCGTCGCTGTGCGACGTCCACCCCGGTCATTCCCTTCCCGCCGTCGAGCGCCGCGAAGCGCTTTCGCAGAAGCGCGACGTCTCCATCCACGGACTCGAGTTGCTCCGTCAGTCGACTCCGGGCTCGCTCGAGTCTCGATTCCTCGTGCGCGCCTCCCTCAGCCGCGTGTCGGGCTCGGTCTGCGGCGCGAAGGGCGCGGTCGAGGGATCCGGCGAAAGTGTCGCCTTTCCCGGTCAGCGGGTGTCCCGTCAGCGAAGCGAGCTCCTGCGCTTCGGAATCGACGGTAGTGATCCGGTCAGTGAGGGCATCCTCGCGGCGCACGGCTTCTCGGAGTGCCACGCGCAGGGTCTGTAAGCGGTCCAGCGCCCCGACCAACCCTTGGGTGGGGTGCCTGACGACATCGGGCCGTAGCGGGATGCCGTCGAGCAAATCGTGGATCTCGGTGAGCAACCCCTCGGACTCATCGACACGATCTACTGGCGGGGTCGGGGCTGGTGAAGTTTCCGGTCTCGCTGCAGACCGGCGCATGATCGCGAGGGTCGCCCCGATCGCGACGAGCGCGGTCGCGATCGGGCCTGCGAGACTGGGACCGCCCGCCAGAGCCCATGCGCCTGCCGCGATCCCCGCCGTGCCCAGGACCGCCGGCAGCGCCCAGCCGGACGCGGCGCCGGCGCTCGACGGGACCACGACGGACTGATTCTCGTTGGCCAGCTGTGACGCTCGACGGGCGACTTCGAATCGGTCCACCCGGTCCCGCAGAAGGTCGAGGGACAGGCCATCGACCTTCTGCGCGCTGTCGGGTGCGTCCGGGAAGCCGTCTTGCTCTTGTCCGAACAAGTGCCCGGCCGCAGTTCTTGCCTGCACGCTCAGTTCACTGACTTCAGCTGCGAGCCCTGGAAGCCTCAATCGGTCTGGGTCGACCGCATTGGCCCGTGAAAGAAATCGGGAGATGCTCTCCTCGTGTTCGAGGAGGCCCTTGGCCGCGCTGTTGTAAGCGGCACGGGTCGCCGTGGGTGCGAGCGTTTCCTCCTCGATCGTGTCGAGTTCGCCAGTGAGTCGTTTCCGGTCGGCCTCGAGCAGCTCGATCGTCTCCTTGGGCCGATCGGGCAGGCCAATCAGATCGTCCCGATTCCCTCCCTCGATCCGGAGCGCAGCGATGCGGTCGAGCTGGCGTTTGACGGGGAGAAGCTCCTGGACGCGTTCCAGGTTGACCTTGTCCTGAAATCGATCTCGCCGGGTCTCATCCAGCTGCACGAGGACGTTCTCCCTCTCCTCAACCAGTGCGCGGATCTCTCTGTCGCGTTCGAGAGCCTTGTGCCGCTGTGCCCGCAGGGTCCGCGTCTCGGCCTGAAGAAGACGCAGGCGCTGATTTCCTCGTCGACTTGGCCGCCAGATCTCTCCAGCCTCCTGTTCCAACGTCTCGGCGGCGCTGCGCGGCGAGTGCAGGTCCGTGGCTCCCATAGACCCGAGGACTCGATCCTGAATCCGTGCCCACGTGTCGCCGTCGAGTCCGGCGAGTTCCGAAAGGGTCACCGCGAACACTTGGCGGAATACCGTCCGTGGCACGTGCGCGACCCAAGGCAGTGGTTGATTTCTCAGGTCCTGCGGGACGTCCACAACGGTGAGCGTCCCCGACGGAGTGGATCGCAACCGTCTCTCGACCGTCGCACATCGACCATCAGCGAGGCGCACTTGGATCTCGCCACCCGCCTCGTCTGCGCCCCAGGGCACATGGGGGTTCCGTTCCCGGGACGCTGGCTGGAACCCATATAAAGCCGTCGTGAGAAACGTGAACATTGTCGACTTTCCGGCCTCGTTCGGGCCCAGCACAACGACGAGTGACTCCAGAGGTTCCGGACCGGTTTCGAGTCCGGCGAGCTTGCCGAACCCATCGATGCGCAAGTGTTCGATCTTCACCGAGCGTTCTCGTCTAGGAGACGAGCCGCCAGTTCTCCGTCGGCGCCGTCGAGGAGATCTCTTACGTAGGCGCGCAGGGCGATCGGGTCATCCGAGGGAGCCCCGGCGAGAGCACCGACCAGCAGGTGGTCGATCGACCGCTCGCCGTTTCTCAGGTCATCAGAGAGGCGGAGAACCTCGCCGAGCACGTCGGTCCGAAGGCGGTGCTCGTCGAGGGGCACGACCGGATAGACCCCCCCCGCAAGAATGGCCACGTCCAGGGCTCCGAGGATGCCCTTGAGTTCACGACCCAGCATATCCTGGTTCTCCGCGGTCCGAAGCTCAATCCAAAGAGGACACGGCCCGGAGAGAACGATCCGCACCATCCATTCGACGTTCGACGGCCCGGGCTCGACGTCACGTACTGCGCGCCATGCCACGTGGATCAGGCGCTCCAGTTCATCGAGCGTTTCCACGCCATCCAGACGCTCGACTTCCAGTGTATCCCACTGGACCGGGGCCAGTGCCCGAAAGGCGATGGTCGGCGCAGCGCGGTCTGAGAGGTCGACCAAGAGCGCGCCCCGAGCAGCTCGGTCTGTGTGCGTCTTCCCTTGCAGGCTTCCCGAATACCAGATCGGCGGGTCGTCCGATAGCTCCTGCCGGATGTGCACGTGGCCGAGCGCCCAGTAGTCGTAGCCCGCGTGCCTTAGCCAGGTGAGTTCGGAAGGAGCGTATGCGTGGTGATCCTTCGACCCTGAGGACGAGTGCACCTGCGTATGCAGGAGCGCTACCTCCGGGAGATCGCCCACCGGCATTGGGAGTCTCCGGGAGAGATCGTCTGTCACCTGTGCATCGGCGTGGCCGATTGCGGTGACGTATCCAACAGCTTCCTGAGACTGATTGTGGATCGTGAAGCGCTGTGCGATCCCGTCGCCGGCCACACTCACGCAGTTCGGCCAGGCAAGAGCGCGAGGGCCGGTATCTGGCGAGCCGGGATCGTGGTTGCCTGTGGCGTAGACGACGCTGATGCCTTGGTCGTTCAGCCGGCCAACCTGCTCGAGCAGAAAGCGCTCCGTCTGGAAGGACAGTCGGTCGCCGTCGAAGAGGTCTCCAGCGATCAGAAGCGCGTGCACATCCTCACGAATCGCGAGGTCAACAGCGTTCCTGAACGCCTGACGCGAGGCTTCGCGGAGTCGGACTCGCACCTCTTCCGATCGGCCCGCGAAGGACGTGTCGAGGTGTACGTCGGCGATGTGCAGGAAAC
>JAPKBW010000060.1 GCA_028823235.1 Longimicrobiales bacterium
GTACGGCAGCCACGTCGGCAAAATCGCGTTCATCGATGGAAAGTAGGTAGCAGTCGGTTTCCGGGGAGTGCAGGTTGTCCATGGGCTCCATTAGTTCCAAGTGTCGTGCCAGACGAGCGGCAACAGAAACTGCCCCGGCGACAGTTCGGGGCTGGCGTCCGGCGTCGGTCCGGGGCAGGTTTGGTCATGAATCCGCTGAATTCGTTGGCGGATTCGGATGCCCGCCGATGCGTGGGTGACCTCCACAGGCCACTCTAAGGCGATTGCGGTTGTCTGGCCTTGTTGCGGGTTCGTGCAGAGGTGCACGGACGGTATGTCGCTGTCGATGGCAGGCGAGGGGTTCTCCAATCGCCGGATAGAAGCCGGCGTGGGTGGGGCTGCGCGCAGTTTCTACGAGAAGCACGGGTTCTTCCCGGTACGCTTGGGCATCAGCCCGCCACCCGAAAGTGAACCCGACGTTCTCTCCCGGTGGAAACCTGACTAGAAAGAAGCGAAGAGATTACGCTGGGAAAAATCCTTTTTTACGGGGTAGAAACTTTACCTTGATTTTGAAACTTCAGGAGGTGGAATCGATGGATGTCACGGGTAGCTGCCATTGCGGGGAAATCCAATTCGAAGCAACAATTGACCCTAAGCGCGTCGGGATCTGTCACTGCACTGACTGCCAGATCTTTTCGAGTGCTCCTTTTCGAACTTCCGCGCTGGTCGTGGGAGAGCAGTTTCATCTGGTCCGCGGTCAACCCGCGACCTACTTGAAGACCGCCGAAAGCGGTAATCAGCGCAACCTCGCCTTCTGTGGTCGTTGCGGTACCCACCTCTACGCAGCGCCGACTTCAGGAACGATCTCCTTCTACAGCATCCGGGTCGGCGTACTTTCTGAAAGAGCACAGATCCGCCCGGTCGCCCAACTCTGGTGCCAGTCCGAACTTCCCTGGCTCTCGGAAATTTCAAACCTGCACCGGGTCGAGAGTCAGTGACCTTGGCCACGCTTGCTCAGATGAAACCTTTGACTTTACACTCAGTCCGAACTCGACAAGATCCGCCACGAAGCACGCTGCTCTCAAACGAATTGATTCTAAACTTCGTTTGAGAGCACGTACGATGGCTTACCCGTAGTTGTGAGCCGCTGCTAATTCCCACCCTTGAGCACAACCTATTCGGCCCAAAATCTCGGACCGAGCCGTAAAGCCCGGTGTATTATTCAATCGAAGGCCGATTCAGTCTTCGGGATGGAGGACAACCTCAATCCGCACGGCATCCGGCAGTGTAGGGGCTACCGTCCGTGGCGCCGCGCGCGCCAGTGTATGGTTGTCCTGTTTGATAATCCTTGTCACCGACCCAAACCTAGTAATGTAACTGATGCAGGCAGTTGGAGGGGGTGGCTCATGACGGCTATTAGATTTTGTAGGTTCCTGTTGACGATACTCGCGGTCATCTTGTTTGTCGGGCCGGTGGGTGCCGCCGATAGGATCCTCTCGGGGGGGAGACTGCGGTTGTCGCACGATGGCACCGGTGAACGAGAGAATCTCTGTTTCCGTGCGAGTGGTGAGTCGTTTATTCTTCCCGAAGCAGGTGTGAGTGACGACCGGTTGGCGTTCACCGGCAGGCTCGAGATTATCACTCGGGAAGGTGCCCAAACCACAGAACTGTGGTTTGGAAGCGTGTCTGCGGGGCAATGGCGGCGGAACCTGTGGGCGGGGGAGCTATTGTGCCCATGGAGGTTCCGCCTTCTTCCTTTGCCTACTGAACTGCTGGCCTAATTGTGGCTCATCCCCGCCTGCTTCGGGGTAACCGTCCAGCTCGTCACAACCCCAGCGGCCCCGCGACGGGCGGGAAGGGCAGTGGGACCTGCCGGTGGCAAGATTCGGATGGACCGATACAGGGCCGTTGGGGCAAAAAGGGCCTTCATAGTTCCAGCTGTCACTCGAGCTGATGTAGTGCTCTATGATGTCGAACGGTAGCGGCTCGTTGATTCGAAGCTGGGCGCGGGGTTGGAACGCGAGGCGCACGGATGGCCATCCGAATTCTGAGCGCAGGTTCTATCCGGGAGAGTTGCTGATTTCTACGTAAGGCCGACACGGCTGTCCTCGCAGCACGCCGCACGCTGGGTACTCTTCGGGTACATCGAGCGAGCCGGCCGGCAACACGGCCAGAACAATTGCCGACGCATGCTCGCCGCCACGGGCGATGCGGTAGTTGGCACCGCCGGGGCCCGGGTCGGGGTTGTCGAAGAACCACAGCGGCAGGTCGCGGCCCGGCGTGTTGATCTGCACGCGGAGCTTGGAGCCGGCCCGGAGCGGGTGCGCTACGTCGAATATGGGTACGTGCACGAGCGTGAGCTCGTTCGACAAGGGCTCGTAGTCCTCTTCCCCAAAAAAGAGTCGGGTGAGGAACCGACCTGATCGATCCTCATCGATCTTGCGGAAGCCGGCGAGTTGTATGCCGGTCTGGATACGGACCTCGTTTCCATCCGGCGTGACTTCGCTGAGCACGATCTCGATCGGCGCATCGTCTGCGCTGGTCTGAATCCATAGGTCGGCATAGCCTGGTCCTGCGAGCACGACGTCCTCCCCGAGTGGTGCCGTGAGGTAGGAGAGTCCGAGCCCTTCAGGCGTGTAGGACCAGTCGAGATCAAGATCGGGTGCCGGCGCGGTGAACGATCCGCCCCCACTGCTGGAGTAGCGGATAGGACCCGCCTCGGCGTCGAACTCGAACGAGTCGGCAGCGCCGCTCGTTGGAGGCCCCGACGAGAGAGCTCCGCCCGCGTCGAGGTAAAGCGTCCAGGCTTCCGCGTCTGCGGGAGGCCAGGTGTCGAACGTGGCCTCGAAGCGATGGTATGGCGCACCCGGCACCTCTCCTCCCGCCCCCGATTCGAATAGAATGCGGACGGGGGGATCGGCTTCGAACCGTGCGAGCGCGTCCTCGTACTCACTATCGTCGAGGTCGAGGAAGCGGTCGGGCTGGAGCTCGATTGGGGCGCCGAAGTTGTTTTCCATCTCGGACGGCAACACCGCGCGCACAACCGCGTTCATCCGTGGCACGCGCTTGGCGACGTAAAGTTCGAGGAAGTCGAACCATCCGGAGAGGTGAAACGCTTGGTACCCATCGGGGTGGTGGCCGTTGAACATCGTGAAGTGTTTTCGATCGGTGCTGTCGAAGTCGCGGACCATGCCGGCAAATCTCGGACCTGTTTGCTCGTCTTGCCATGCGCCGGTGAGGAAGACCGCCGTTTCGATGTCCTGCACGAGTCGGGAAAGATCGCGATTGTCGGAATCTTCGGGCCGCCGCTCGAGTGAGTTCACGAAGGCTTCGAAGTCGATGCTCTGTGTCCGGATAAGCTGATTTTCCTCGCAGGTGATATCACCTCCATCGATGCGGCGCTTCGTCCAACTCTGGCCACCGGGCGCGGACTGACGGTCGCGCTCTTCGATCCATTCCTTTGTGAAGCCGGCGTTATAGACACCGCCCGGCCACGACATCTGCCATGGGTCCTCGATGACCGAGAGCGGCGTGATGGCCGCGAGGCTCGGGGGACGGGTCGCCGCGACGAAGAGCTGCGTGATGCCGGAGTACGAGAGCCCAATCATGCCAACGTGGTTGTTCAGCACCCACGGCTGGCGCGCGACGATTTCGATCACGTCGTAGCCGTCCGCTTGTT
>JAPKBW010000061.1 GCA_028823235.1 Longimicrobiales bacterium
TCTCGTGACGCCCGGCACACCCATTGCACATACAGCAAGCGGGTTGGGACGAGGATGATGACTAAATTGGGGGGATGGGAATGATCAATACACGAAACACGCTTGGTACGACGGGGCTCAGTGGCCTTCGGGCCACTCTGTTTGGAATCGCCCTCGCGGCGGCGGCTCTGGTAATCCTGGCACAGCAGGGGCAGGCTCAGGATGCCACTCAGGAGCAGGTGGAACTCACCTTCACGCTCTTCGGATCACTGGTCGACGGGAACACGGGGAGAGCGCTGCCCGGGGCCTGGGTCGGCATCCCGGACACGGAGTGGGGCTCGATCACCAACGACGAAGGTCGATTCGGCATCCCTGAGAGCACAGCGGGGCGGCTGGCGCTGACCATTGAGCTCATCGGCTACCAGAAACTCGAGTGGACAAGAGACGTTCAGAACGGCGAAGAACTGCTGCTCATCGAGTTGAGTCCAAAGCCGATTATGCTCGAGGGCCTTCAGGTCGTGACCGACCGCTTCACCTCACGACGCAACGCGACTGCGACGAGCGTGTTCGCCTACGCCTCGGACGCTCTTTCTTCCGCTATCTCACAGAACGCTCTGGAATTCATCGAATTCGAGTCTGCCGCCTGGGTCACACCATGCAATGGCCGCCAGAGCGACCGCTGCCTTTTCGTGAGAGGACGCCCGGTGGAGCCGGACATCTATATCGATGAGATGCCTGTGCTCGGTGGACTCGGCTACCTCGAGTCATTTGCACCATGGGAGTTCCACATGATCGAAGTGTACGGAGGCGGACGACACATTCGCGCCTATACGCCTCGGTTCATGGAGCGGGCTGCAAAGCGCCGTATTTACCCGATCACGCTGCCCTTCTAAAACACGGGACCAGACAACCGGCCTGGGCCCTCCCGCTGATCGTCAGTCGGGGAGCCCAGGCTCGGTCATCGCACGCACGTCGAGCGCCTCATCGATCTGGTCTTCGGGCAACAGGCCTCGCTCGCGAACGATGTCCCGGACGCTGACGCCACGCTTGGCCGATTCCTTCGCAACTAACGACGCTTCGTCGTACCCAATGAAGGGATTCAGGGCCGTTGCGATCGCCGGATTCTTCTCCAGAAGTTCCTGAGCGCGTTGTTCATTGGCCTCGATACCGACGACACAACGGTCGGTGAACGCGCGGGCGATGTTAGCCAGCAAGGTGATCGATTCGAGAAGCGCCTGCGCCAGCACAGGCATCATCACGTTCAGCTCGAAGTTTCCACGACTACCAGCCACTGTGACGGTGGTGTGATTCCCCATGACGCGAGCACTGACCATCATCATCGCCTCTGACATGACCGGATTCACTTTCCCCGGCATGATAGAAGACCCCGGCTGAATCGCTGGAAGTCGGATCTCATGCAGACCGGACGTCGGCCCTGACCCCAACCAGCGGATGTCGTCGGCAATCTTGATGAAGCTCGTCGCGACAGTGTTCAGTGCACCCGAGACGTTGACCGCTGCGTCCTTGGAGCCCTGAGCTTCGAAGTGATCCTCGGCCTCGCGGAAGCTGATTCCCGTGACGGCTGCGAGCCGGGCGATGGTTCGCGGCGAGAACTCTTCATGAGTGTTGATCCCGGTCCCGGTGGCCGTGCCTCCGAGAGCGAGCTCGTTCAGTTCCTCGGCGGCCGCACGCACGCGGGTGATGCCCTTCGAGATCTGTGTCGCGTAGCCTGCGAACTCCTGCCCGAGACGGACCGGCGTGGCGTCCATGAGGTGTGTCCGACCGGACTTCATGACACTGTCAAACGCCTCCGCCTTCTCAGCCAGCGCCGCGCGCATGTGCTCAAGCGCAGGGAGAAGCTCTTCTTCGATGGCCACCCGCGAGGAGATATGGATCGCCGTCGGGATCGTGTCGTTCGAGGACTGGCCGAAATTGACGTGGTCATTCGGGTGTACCGAGTCGTCTCCACCGAGCAGCTCAGTGGCTCGATGTGCGACGACCTCATTCGTGTTCATGTTCGTCGACGTACCGGACCCTGTCTGGTAGATGTCGAGAACGAAATGGTCGTCCCATGTACCGTCGGCGACCTCACCAGCCGCTGTAACGATCGCGTCAGCGATCGCCTGATCGATATTGCCGAGCTCGGCATTCGTCTCGGCCGCGGACTTCTTGATGAGCCCCATCGCCTGAATAAAACGCCGGCCGAAGCGCTGGCCGCTGATTGGGAAATTCTCTACCGCCCGCTGGGTCTGGGCACCGTAGAGCGCGTTCTCGGGCACCTGCATTTCACCGAGGGAGTCCTTCTCGGTCCGATATCCGTCAGCCATTGAGAGGTTTCGTCCTGGAGGGTCGTGCGTGATGGAGCATCGCGATCATCCACCCGCTCACACTTGAAATCTACCGAGTGAACCGAGAGGGTGAAGGGGGGGCTAACGCTGACAGGCTTAATTCCGTGGCGGCACTGCCGGACGCATTTCAATTCGACTGACATGCGCCTCCCTGGGGTACTCGAGGAGCTGCATGACGGCGAGCGCACAGTCGTCGGCCTCAAGCTTCCAGCCGCGTGCCTCGTCCGGCTCGTTGTCGTTGAAGTATGTATTCACGCTCCCCGGCATAACAATCGAGACGCGGACCTGGTCATGACGCACATCAAGCATCATGGCCTCTGTCAGTCCGAGAAGGCCAAATTTGCTGGCGTTGTAGCCGGTCCCTCGTGCGAAGGAATATCGGCTGGCCAAGGACGCGACGTTAATGATATAGCCGTCGCCGGAGGCGGTGAGATGAGAGAGCGCGGCCTTCGAACAGTAGAAGACGCCTCCCAGATTCACATCGACCTGTGTCTGCCATTCGTCGACAGACATCGCCGACATCGGCTTGAACACTCCGACTCCGGCGTTGTTGACGAGGACGTCGAGCCGGCCGAAGTGGGCGACCGCCTGCTCGACCATCGCGGCACACGCTTCAGGCTTCGCTACGTCGCAGACCACGCCCAGGGCGTTTTCACCGAGGCGCGCGCTGACTGATGCGACATCGGCTTCCGTCCGCGACGTTACGACGACGAAAGCGCCTTCATTGATCATTCGTTCGGCGATAGCGAGTCCGATCCCCTTTGTGCTCCCTGTAACGATCGCGACTTTGCCCGTGAGATGATTCGACATCCGATCCTGGTTCCGTGACATACCTGAAGAGCGCCTCGCGCGCTCGTGAGCAAAAGAGTCTGGGGATGAGAGACAACAATAAGCAACGAGTGGCCCTCGTAACCGGTGGCGCCGTCCGCGTCGGCCGAGCGATTGCGCTGGGTCTGGCCGACGCGGGCTACGACGTGGTGATCGGGTATCGGTCATCTCCAAACGGTGCCGAAGACGTGCGTTCCCGCATCGTCGAGATGGGGCGGGCCTGCGTCACTGTGCAAGTCGACCTTACGGAGCCCCAGGCGGCCGAGACGATCGTGGCCGCCGCCCGAAGTGAATTTGGACGCCTCGACGTCCTCGTGAATTCGGCCGCCTCGTTCCGCGCGGTCCCGCTGCTCGAAGTCGATGCTGACGAGTGGGATGCGGTGATGGCCGTGAACACGCGCGCGCCTCATCTCGTGACGAGGGCCGCAGCCGACCTTTTGAGATCGGCCC
>JAPKBW010000062.1 GCA_028823235.1 Longimicrobiales bacterium
ATGGGCGTGCCCTTTCGCGTGCTTCTTGGCAGACATGGCTCCCCCTTGCCGGACCATCGACGCACTGCGCCGAGGTCATTTTTCGAGAACGCCCAGGTTACCGCACCTCGGGCTCTCCCGACGGGAAACGGTGCTCCCGGGGCACAGATGGTTTGGGTTCAAGTAATGCAACGTCACGAAGAGAGGAATAGGGCAGTCAGGCGAGCTTCTGGCACAGGCTTCGCGTGTGGCCGTTATGTCAAGTTGCTACCGCCTCTCGTCGCCCCCGGTATCTCCCCAGGCGGGCGAGCTGCCGAGAACAACTGGAATAAGCAGTCAACGGAGGAGCGGGCACAGGGATTCGGGCAGCTCACATCCGTTGATTGGCAAACTGCCTTCGGTGAGCCCGCATGGCCAGTAACCCCAAGATGCCGCCGACCAGGGCGGCATGGGCGGAGGGTTCCGGAACCGAGATCAGCAGCGGCTGAACCCGAGTGTGAGAGCCGTTCGGGTTAGTCGCGGTGAGGCTGACGGAGTAGTCCCCCGGCGTCGTGTATTGATGATTGGGATTCTGATCCACCGACGTTCCCCCGTCGCCGAATTCCCACGACCATGCTGTCGGCATCTGACTCGAAATGTCGCTGAACGAAACGTCGAGAGGTGCAGCGCCAACCGCCACAGACGTCGAGAAGTCCGCTGTCGGTGTGCCCGGGGCAGGTGGCCCTCCGAAATTAAAGATGAGTTCTCCCGCTGCCCGCTCACCCGCCTGCATCGCGCCAGGCACAGTCGATGCAGCCGAATTATGAGTCGCCTCGCCAGCGAAGTAGAGCGTAGGCCCTACGGCTTCCGCGAGAGCCTGGCGCATGGTGAGACCCGCCAGCGGGCGCGTGCCCGGCGCGGGGTAAGAGTAACTCCCGCGTATATACGGCTGCGCGGTCCAATCCTGCACAACGCCTTCGATAAAATTAGTCGATGCGTTTCCACCAAACGCCACATCAAGGTCAGCCAGAGCCTGGTTGATTCGGGCAGTATCGTCTGGCAGCGCCGCCATCGCTTCGGCGTTCCTTCCCATCAGGAAACAAGTCAGCACATGACTGGTGGCGCTGGGCTGGTACTTGTTCGGTGTCCAGCAATTACCGGAGAGGCCATCAGTAAGCACGTTCATCATCTTGGATGCCCAGACCTGGCTGCTGAATCGCAGCGAGATCTTCATGCCCTTCCCCATGCCGATCGTATTGATGGCATCCAGCTTGGAAGCAGGTAGATCGGGAATGAAATCGATGATCTCAGCCTTGAGAACACCGACCGATACGGTCACGATGATTGCATCGGCGTAGTGGTAGACCCCGTTGTCGTCGATGGCGACCGGCTTCACACCGCTCGTATCAACAACCGTAACCGGGCTGTTATAAACGACAAAAGGAATCACCTGGTCGAAATACAGTGTTTCGAGTGCGTCGAGATATCCCGTCGGGTTCAAACCGTAGAGGGCACTGCTCAGTGAGAAGGAATTCCATTCCCGGGACAGCGACCGCAGTCCCAATCTTTCGACCGTCGTTCCATATTCACCACCCGGAGAACCTTCTTCATACAGGTGGTAACCGCGACTCGTCGAAGGGACGCCCCAGGCAGTATCAAGGAAGTCGGACAACGGGCCGTCCGTGGCGGAATTGTCGTGATTTCCGACCTGGGAATAGAAGTCCCAGTAATCGACGATGTCCGGGTCCAAAAAACAATTTCCAGTTTCCGCCCAACATGTATTCCCTCCACCCATTCCGTCTGCGTCCATCACGATCAACTCATCCTGGGTGGAGTTTTCCCTGAAAATACGAATCTGTGCGCCGTTGCCGTATGCGGCATTGATATCGTTGAATATCGGGTTGTTCGACGCGCCGTAAAGTTCCTCAGCTCCGTGCTCGATCCCGACATCGCCGAGAGTGTCCGAATAGACTCGGCCCCCATGTCGATTCGTGGCTTCGAGGACCAGAACATCAAAGCCCAGGTTGTTCAGCGTGTAAGCCGCGTAGAGGCCGGACGCCCCTGCCCCGACGATCACGACGTCGTGGTCAGTCGAGGGTTCGACTGCACGGGAAGGCCCCGAGATCAAGGCCAACGCAACCAGAGTTCCGATCGCGAGAGCCGTCCGAATGACCTCTTCGGTGGATGAGTTCGGCGAAGTGCGGTTTCCCGAGGAATCCATGCAGGCGAGCTTTCGGAAGGTCTTTAATTGGCAGGCGGGCCGATATGTCCATGCAGCCTTCACCTCAAAATACCAGAAATTGGACTCCTCATGCAATAGAAATCGCCCCGGCTGCAATCGGGTGCGAGCATGTCATTGGGCCCGACGGCGCGGCAGAACGAGGGCGTCCTCTAAGTACCCGGAAGGGTCCGATTGTGTTGACGGCTCTAGACTGGGCAGGACCGGGTAAACTGGGGGATAGGACATTCAAGCTAGCTTCCGGCACAACGTCCGGGTATGGGCGTTATGTCAAGTTGCTATTGGGAGGCCCGTGACGGGACCCATGTGCCGGGGTGGTTTTCCTGGTCGGTGTAAAAGCGCTCTGCCTGCCGGGCACGAACAAGGCGGGCGAAGCCAGTAGGTGTCAAATCGATGTCAAATCGGCTTCGGGCCCAAGCTTCAACTCTTCAAAGCTTCGCTGAACTGCAGAAGATCACGAACCGGAGCCGGTGGGCAGGCGACATAAGCTGGTGGACCTTGACGGAATTGAACTTTCGACACCGTTTTTGCCCTGTGGATGGGATGCGGATCGTTCACGTTCGCGACGGGTCCGAGGGCACCACTCGACACGCTCTCTCCGGTACCGAGCATGTCGCTATAGGTGACCTTGACGGAAACAGATCTGCCTACGTCGTCCTGGGTCAGGAGGTAGCTCGAGCCCGTCGCACCGGAGATCGGAGCCCCGTCACGGAGCCACTCGTACATGAACGAACCTAGTCCGTCGTCAACAGTCAGCGCCGAGGTGTTCCCAGACAGCGGGTGTTCCCGTCTCGGGCTCACCTAGGGGTTTAACATGGCGCCCAGGCTCGGACGTCGTGCCAGAAGGCAGCTTGAATGTCCTATTCCCTAAAAACTCACCGAAACGGGTCTGTGTTCAGGCGCTCGCCATCACGTCGCAGAGAGTCGTTCCCTGGGCGCGACGGAACAATTGATAGAGCATGACGATCGATCGAACCGGAAACGGATCGCGGGTCTCTTCTCGAAACGCCGGCCGGTGGGCCAGGCGTTCATGCCAAGCATGTAGCCGCGGATGATGCGCCAGCGGGTATCCCGCGTTTTGGAGTCTCGCCGTGGTAATGAACCAAGGGATATCGAGAACCGAAAGCCGGTCGCCGATCAACCACTCCGAAGACACGAGGCGATCCTCGAGGATCGCAAACGCGTCGAGGTGTGCTTCGAAAGATGCGCCCGCGGGTTCCGCGGGAATGCCCTCTCGCGCGTACTCACGCCACCATTCGACTTCGAGCGCGCGCTTCGGGTTCGAGGCCCCTTCGTCTTCCCAACGTTGCAGGGTCTTCTCCGACTTCTGCGCGAGTCGGCGGG
>JAPKBW010000063.1 GCA_028823235.1 Longimicrobiales bacterium
TTGAATATCAGTCGGGCGCGTGCAGTCGCGCTGCTGGACACGGGGTGGGGCAGTCCTCGGGCGGAGTCGAGTCGGATCTTTGCCGTGACCATGGATGATCACCGCGGACATGTGGGCGAGACGGGCGAATTTGAACTTTACGACCTTGCGTCGGATCGCCGCGAGCAAAATGACATTTCGGGCGAGAAGCCCGAATTGAGCGCGCTTCTCAAGGGGCGCATTGAGGAGTACCAGATCGATTCAGAGTCTCCATGGCAGGTGGAAGAAGTGGAACTCGACGACATGATGCTGAATCAACTCCGGGCACTGGGTTATCAGATCGAATGAGAGGAAATTGCATGCACACGAGAGTGCGGATAGGTCTTTGGTTCGTAGTCTTCCTTGCTCTGTCTGCTTTTGGTATTGGTGCCGGGGGCGAGGTCCGGGCTGATCAGGCGACAGAAGCGGAGGCCCCAGAGAACCCGGGCTGGACGAGCAGTTTGTCACTGAGCATCGAGGCGAGGCACCAGAGCGCGGTGGGGTCCGTTCAGAGTACGTTGGCGACGCGCGAGACTAACGAAGTCGACACAACGCCTTTGGTGCCCAACGCTCGGCTTGACTCGAGCCTCTTTGGTATTTCGGTTCCAATCGGTCTTGAGGTTTCAGCGCCGGTAATTGAGGGCCTCCCCGGAGATGCACGGCCATTTATGGAGGTCTCCTACCAGCTTGTGCCCTCGTCAGACAGGGTCTTTCTTCAGGAGGGCAATCCCGGACCGGTCGCGGTCCCGGCGAGTCTCATCAGTCAAGGACTCGGGTTCAAATTCGAAACCGATATCAGCCATCAGTGGAGCGCCTCGCTGGGCGTTTCGTTTCAACTTCCGACGGACGAGTATTCAGTGCGATTCCGGCCCTCTCTTGATTATTTCGGGCAGGCGATGAAGTTCAATTCCCAGGTGGTGGGACTCCCCGTGGATGCCGCGGGGGCAGCGACCTCGATCCCGTTGAGCTTAAACATGGCGAGCACAGGAACCTACCATTACTTGGGACCTCGCGTTTCCTTTGAGGTGGACGCGGGGCGTCGGGGTCCGCTGCGCTTCGTCATGTTCCTGGATTTAGCGGGGTATCTGCTGGTGGGGAGCGGTGCCGTGCAGGGAAGTGCGGGGGCAGGCTCTGCGGAGGGCCCCCAGACCGCGAACTTCCGCTACACGCCGGGCCTTTTTACTTTTCAGGGCGGAATGGGTACGCGCGTCGTCTGGGACCCCGTGAGAGACGGGCGCTAGCGGAATGGTCCCCGAGGGGGAGAATTTCTATTTAGTTATATAAATTGTATATATTTCTCTTGACATCCAAGCCCGTTCAGGGGAAATTGATTGAGAGGCATGGTTCTTTTCGGTCGTACGCGGAGGTCGCGTAAGTCCGAACTAGGCCACAACGATCGCGGTCACAACGGAGGAGCCAATATGGTCAGGGAAAAAACGAATCTTCGTCTGCTCGCCATGGCGGGCATAGCATTATTGTTTGGGTTGGTGGCCACTCCGGTCACAGCACAGGTACGGTTCGTGGACGGTTTTATTACAGGTACTTGGTCCGAATTTGAGCCGATTGGCGCCAACGCGCTGACGACCACGGTGGTCACAGCCGGTGGTCAGACTTGCGGGCCTCTCGTGGCTCCTTGTGCTGGACGACCATATCCCGGTTTGGCGGGTGGGGCCCAGATAGAGCCCGCGAACACGGGGGGAGCTGTGCTCTGGGGCGGTACGGCCCAGGGTGACGCGATTCAGATGCCTGGCTCGCAGTGGACACTGAGTACCATGGGCACTCTGCCGAGCGGTGTTCTTCCTAGCATTCAGAGCATCATGTCGGCTTTCAGGGGCAGGAATAGCCCCGCCTTGGCAGCCAGCGGTAACGGCTGGTCGGCAGGCGGTGGGCCGGGAAACTACGTCGCCAACCCCGCGGCCGCAGGGATTCCTTCGTCGACATACCAGATCCGGACATTCGCGGGTGCCACAAGTGCTCTCGGGGCGACCACGGCGGAAGGCAACAATAAGACCGTAACCTTCCCGTCGTTGCCGGTGATGACGGATGCAAACCTTCGCATGCAAGGGACAGCGGGTCCGCGTCAGTTCGGGGGAACGGTGAAGATCTTGACCGAACAGCCGAATCGCTTGACCCTGATCTTCCCGACAGGTCTCGTGGACCGAACTAATGGCCGTTGCCCGCCCTCGTATCCCTTTGGGGAATGTAGTGCAGCGGGGGGCGGGGGGTTTGAGATCGGAGGGGACACCGGTCAGGTGGGACAGAGCGCACGGGTTTATAAATTTCAAGCCTTGCCGGTCACTCTAACTGGACACTATCGCTGGTATGGCCAGCCCTGGACCACGGGCACGGTGAGCATCGCTCAGAAGGTGACGGCCGGCTCGAGCAGCTTTGGTCGGACGGGTACCGATGTGGGCGGGAGTTCGCGACACCTGGTCATGGTCACGCCCATTTTGGGCTTTGGCCAAGGTCTCGCAGGGCTTGGTGGCGTATCGATCCTCTGGACCTGGGACATCACGTACACGCCCGAGCCTGGGGCAGCGATGGGTCTGCTGGCCGGCGTGGGCATGCTCGGCCTGCTCTACACCCGACGCCAGGGTCGCTAAGGACCGAAAAAGCTCGATATGAACGGTTGGTTGGGGGGGCGGCGTCGCGCAAGCGCGTCGCCCCTCGTTCGTTTGGAGTGCCGGTTGGCACCCGAGTGGGCCCGAATCCCAGCAGAGAACTATCCGAAATAGCCCCCGTTTCGCTGGTATTCCAGTACTATCGTTCACGGAAATTCCAAGGAGAAGAAGCGTTGGTGCAAAGTCGGGAAAGCGGACTTGGGACGGGGATGAGGGAACGAAAGGTGCCTTCGGTACGGGTGCCGAAAACGGCTGAACTGGTCGCCGCCCGTGTCCGCCGCCAGATCGTGCGTGGCGAGTTGGAGGAAGGCGAAGCGTTGATGTCAGAGGCCGAGCTGATGGTCGAGTTCGGTGTATCGCGACCCACACTTCGCGAAGCGTTCAGGATCCTTGAGGTCGAGTCGCTCATTACCGTCACGCGAGGCTCGCGTGGGGGGGCACGCGTTCATGCACCGGATATAAGCGTGGCCGCTCGTTATGCGGGCCTGCTCCTGCAGTACTCGGGCACAACCCTTGAGGACGTGCAGTCTGCACGCCTGGTGATCGAGCCGCCGGTGGCCCGGCGGCTGGCGGAAAAGCGAGGCGTCGCTGTCGTCGAGGTGCTTCGTGCTCACATCGAGGAGGAGAAGGCGTCGCAAGGTGACGCTCCTGCTTTTGCCGAACTCTCTACGCGATTCCACGAGCTGCTGGTCGAGTTGAGTGGGAGTCAGACGTTGACCCTCGTCGTCGGCATGCTCCACGACATCGTCGAGTCCCACGCTAGGTTGACAATTACCCTGAGTCAGAATCCCAAGTCGATCCCTCGTGCCATCCGATCGCATGAGAAGCT
>JAPKBW010000064.1 GCA_028823235.1 Longimicrobiales bacterium
AGCAGCCACGTCAGCACGGCTGTTCGCCAACATCGTCGCAACCAAGAAGCAGCGCCAGTCATGACCGTGACGTTGGCGGCCTGGCCTACGAGGTCCAGGAGAGGCTGTCGGATCACCGAGCCGCGCAACGGCCTCACCGATGCGCGGCTCCACCTGATCGATCTCGACAACCTGCACTGCGGGCCGTACCCGTCGGACCGGATCATCGAACTCGTCCGCACCGACTACGAGCGGATCGGTTTCAGCCTGGGAGACCTTCTCTTCGCGGCGTGTCATCACCCGCCCGGGCGCAGGGCCGGCAGGGCCCAGAACCGCACGTTCAAGCTGCGCCAGTCCTGGCCGAAGTGCTCGATGCGCCTTGCCCACGGTGTCGATGGCGCCGACCTGGAACTGCTCGCCAATGCCGACACCTTTCTGGCCAACGGCGATGTGGCTTCGCGGTTCGAAGACGTGGTCATCGCCTCAGGCGACCACATCTTCGCACCGGCCGCCAGGAGGTTTCGACAGGCGGGCCTGACGGTCCATTCCGTGGTGTCCCTGGAACAGAGCCTCGCCCGCGAGCTGCGGGAGGAAATCAACGGCTGCATCTGGCTGCTCCCGGCCGGAATCTGCATTAGACACGACCATGCACGCCTCGATGGCCTGCAACACGCGCTTGCTGCGAGTACCAACTGAACGCGACATGGGACGGTGACTACATGAGTGCGAAGACGATCCAGATCGACCAGGCCAATCGGTCGGTGACGTTTCCGGAGACGACTGTGATAGATGAGCTGGTTGTCGAGCTGTTTGACAGGTCGGTAAGCGACGAGCGGCACGAGCTCTACGACAGGGTTCTACGGGCCGGCTCCTATGCCTACCTGGAGGACAGGATCGGCAGCTTCCTGGCGACGACGGCCACAATCATCGGAGCGGAGTTCCAGTACCTGAAGATGTTGTTTGATGCGCGTCAGCACTCGATGGCGACTGCGGAGAAGGGCGAGATCGGTGAGGATTCGGTGTTGACGGAACTCACTGTCCTGGCCGAGCGGCGCGGCTGGGCTGACGAGATCGCCGGCACGGGAGGTGCCGGCGGCACGCTCGACGGAGGCGCCAACAAGACCGGAGACGTGGTGGCCCACATCGGGGGAACGGACGGGCCCTGCCTGGCTATCGAGGTCAAGTTCGACACCAAGACCGCGATCGGCGACGCGTCAGACGCCAAGCACGAGAAGAACAGGACCGACACGGCGTGGAGCCAGTTGGTGGAATCGGCGGCGAACCGCGATGCCGACATCGCCATGATCGTGTTCGACCAGAGTTCAGCCTCGGCGAGCGTCAGGAAGAACGTGCCGGACATCGAGTGGCTGCCCGGCGGTGGACTGGCTGTGATGGTCGACGCCGGGAGCGGTGACTTCCGCAACCTCATCGTGGCCTACACCTTTGCCCGGGCGATCCTGCTCGAGGACTCCAGGTCCCGGCTCGACGCCGGACTGCTGTCGGTGGTCGTGTCACGTGTCCTCACCGAGGTGAAGAGGTGCCTCCAGGTGCGTCGGCACGCGGAGGCCATCGTCAGCAGTGCACTCGCCCTCATGGGCGATCTCGAGCAGAGCGATGCGGCCCTCGAGTCCATTCAGGAGATGCTCACCGCAGTGGACGCGGATCATCCTCTCGGAAGCACAGAACTGATCACCCTCCACAAGGGTGAGGACGTGCGCACAGCCATCGCGAGGGTCGGCGAGGAGCTTGCCGACCTGGACGGTTCCGCGTAGGGCCACCCACGGGTGGTAAGGCACCAAATGTCAGGACGCGACCATGCCCCTCCCTTCTTCTACTCCCCGCCGTGCCGCCAGCCGGGATCCGGGTTGATGTGAACCGCCCCGGGCATTGTGCCGGCGGTGATGTTCTGTGGTTACTGCCGGCAGGGCTCAGCGATGAATGCGAGGGCACGTCCCGGGTACTCTGCGGCCGGGTAACAGTCTCTGTGGCGTGTTCGCAGTTCTGCCAGCGCCTTGTGGCGACTGGGGTCTGATGAGACCCTGACGGGAGGCTCCACCCGACAAGTGGGGGCCGCTCAACAGGGCAGTGATCCTCAAATAGGTGATACGCCTAAGGATTGTCACTCACCCTCTCCATAATGGAAAAGGTGGCAGAAATAGGGCAGGTCACCGCCAGACGAGACAGAAAGGATTGTGGGCGTAGAGAAATGAAAGATGTGATGCGGATGACCATCGAAATTCTCAAGGGGTACGAGTTCGGAGACTCCCGCTCTTTCATACCCGTCAACTACGACAACCTGCAGTCATGGAAACAACTCAAAAAAGAGGTTGACGAGATCTACGCGAAGGGCGGCGTGGTTGATCTGCCCGGCTACGAATGCCAGTACACCGAATATGACTCGGAGACCGGCACGTGGACCACTACCCCTCCGCCCGGTAGTCCGGCCGCCATCGAAGCTGAACGCCGAACCAACCGCAACGAAGAGCAACTGGACTTCGGGCACTACGAGATCCCCAGCCGCACCCGGCCTAAATGGGGGTCACCGGACGTCGGCCGGTTCGGCTACCCAATCGACCGCTGATCCTTCAGCCTCAGCAGGGCACGGTGATCTCGCGGAGTAATGAGACGATGCGACTAACCCGGGTTGCTGGGCGTAATGGCCATCCAGGCGACGAGATGGACGTCGGCGCCGTTGATCGGGCCGACCGGGTCAGGAGGTACCGGAGGTTGGAGTGCGAACAGGTCGATGAGACGTTGGATCTCTTCGATGCGTTGCCGGGGAGTGTCGAGCCGTAGAGCCTTTCGGAACGATCGGGTGATTCGGTTTGGGTAGTTGCTCAAAAGTCGTTCAGAACGGTCACGGATCTGGTTGACGGTGAGCAGGTTGTCCGGATTGGAGTGAACCAGTTCTTCGGCTTCTCGCATCGACAACGGAACACTTGGAGCGAGGTTCGCAGGATCTGCGGCCCACATCCA
>JAPKBW010000065.1 GCA_028823235.1 Longimicrobiales bacterium
CGCCCAGGTGACCATGCCACCGCTCGTCAAGTTGGCGAACTGTGCGCCAGCGTTACCTTCCTGGGACTGTGCCGGGTCGGGTGCGATGATCTCGAGATAGGTGGAGCCGAGGGACAGAAGTGCGTTGCGTGTGCCGAGATCGACGTGCTCTCCGCCGTAAGCAGCTGGTACCCCGAACGTGTCCGCTGCCCATTCCATGCCTTCGTCTAGCGATGCCACGGCGTACATGAAGTGATCGATCCGCGTGGTCAGGATGTGTCCCCCTTGCTTTGGAGCCGGACCATGACTTCACGGTAATCCTCAACTTCCCCACGATTGAACTCATGTGATCTGGTCGAACCGTTCCGAGGGTGGTGGGCGCGGCTGGCTAACTCCCTCGCTCTCAATGTCGCACACCAAACGCCCTTCTGGCTGTCCTGCTGGGCGGGACGTAGCGTTAGAGCCGTGAGACTTGCTTGGCGTTGACCGCCTCCTCGATCAAGGTGCACGCGACGCGGGTACGAACCCCTTAGACGGAGACACCAAACATGTCAGACATCGAAGAAGTCAGGGCCTACCTGGCGAAAGAGAACGGTCTCGCCACAGTCAGCACAACCCAAGCCGATGGGCGGGTCCTGTCGAGCGTGGTCAATTGCGGGGTGATCGACCACCCCCTCACCGGTGCACCTTGCGTGGCCCTTGTCTCGGCCGGCGGCGCTGCCAGGCTGGGCCATGTCCGTCGCGGCTCGCAGGCAACCATCGCCATCCGGCGCGGCTGGACGTGGCGGTCGGTAACCGGCCCGGCCGACCTCATCGGACCCGACGACCTGCCTGACGGCATCGACGCCGAAGCCCTGCGGCTCCTGCTGCGCGAAGTGTTCCAAGCAGCGGGCGGCACCCATGACGACTTCGACGAATACGACCGGGTCATGGCAACCGAAGGCCGAGTAGCGGTAGTCGTTGCTCCCGATCGCATCCTGGGCAACTACTGACGAACAGAGGGTCCTACGGGGCTTCCAGGACTGCGACCTGAGGATCGCCGGTTCCGGTTCCGGGATCGACATGGAAAACGACTTTGGCGGGTGCTAGTTCAAGTTTGCGAGGAGCAGGGCACGAGCTTCATTGAGCGACCTGATCCGGTCTGCCGCGCTCCCGGGATCGCCACCGCTGTCGGGATGGGCGGCACGCAAGAGCAACCGGTAGCGCTCTCTGACCTTCTGGGCCGAGACGTCGTTCTCGTCGAATTCCATCAACTCGAGCGCTTCGAGCGCGCTCGTCGGCAGCAGGTCGTGAGCGGATTCACGAATCTGTCCGTGTTGCCACAGGGTTCTCTCCTCGACGCACTGGCGGTATGTCTGGAGAAGGTCCGGTTGGCTCTGAGACGCATACAGCGCAGCCAACAGGTGCGCTATCGGCGGGGTGTGGTTGTCACTGACCTCCAGGCACAATCGTCCGTTGGTGATGACCAGTCGATCCGTGGCGCGGGCCAGTCCGACCTGGTTTGTCTGGAGTCGGTACCGGACCTGTGGTTGCGGAATTCTTTGGCAGTTCTCAGCCAGGTGAAGCAATTCGTCGAGGTCAGCTTCAGACTCGGCATTCAGTTCACCAACAAATCTTGCGACGACTTTGGCGATGAGCAGGCGACCTGGGCGTCCGGCCAAGGCCATTTTGCCGAGGCTGAGTCGTCGTGTCGGAACAACGGACCGGGAGTGGAAGAACTCGAGAACGGCCCGCTCGTGAATTGTCATCCTCTACGTCCGATCTGTCCAAGATGTCCTTGGAATCTTACCCAGACGCCTGTTCGGCTTTCGCGGGGCGTACAGGCCAGGACAACACCGCGAAACCCCAGGGGTGCCGCCAATTGTGCCACCTTGGGGCTGATTCGATGAGAAGATTGCGGTCGATGGAACGGACATCGCTCATACCGCTGGTCGACCTCGCCGGGGCCTTCGAGCCCGGCCCACGCCGCGAGGAAGCAGTAGACGCGGTCCGTCAAGCTTGCCAGGACATCGGGTTTCTGGTGGTCACCGGCCACGGTGTGCCCGACGAGGCCATCAGGGGGATAGAGGCCGTTTCACGTGAGTTCTACTCACTTCGCCATGAGGAGAAAATGCTCTGCGTGGGAGGCCCTGGGGTCTTTCGGGGATACACGCCAGCCGAGACAACCGCGCTGGCACTGTCACGTGACGCCGTGACCCCACCGGACCTGTGCGAGGCATTCTCGATCAATCGCTTCGACGACCCCGAGGTCGCCCTGCAATCTGGTCTGCGAGAGGGGCGTGAGGCTTTCTTCGCCCCGAACATTTGGCCGCAACGCCCTGAAGGATTCAGAAGCGCGTTTGAGATCTATTACGCGGTCATGGAAGACCTAGCGAATCGCCTCATGGGACTGATGGCACTGGCTCTTGGGCTCGACGAGCACTGGTTCGACGACAAGATCCGTGACCACATCACCAATCTGACCGTCAACTACTACTCCGAACTCGAGCAGCCCGAGGCCCGGGGACAGCTTCGGCGAGGTGAACACACCGACTGGGGCAGCCTCTCCATACTCCATCACGACGGCGAAGCTGGATTGCAGATCAAGGCACCCGATGGCGAATGGGAACACGTCCCGAACGTCGCACAAGCGTTGGTCATCAACCTGGGCGACCTGATGGCGTTCTGGACCAACGACCGATGGAAGTCCACCTACCACCGCGTGGTTGTGCCCGAGGACCACTCCGCCGACCGCCTCTCGGTCGTCTTCTTTCACCAACCCGCGTACGACACCCTCATCGAATGTATTCCCACCTGCACGTCGCCAGACGACCCACCGCGCCATGCGCCAACGACTTCCGGGGAATGGATCCTGTCAATGCTCGAGAAGACCACCTATTGAACCGACTCGTTGGCG
>JAPKBW010000066.1 GCA_028823235.1 Longimicrobiales bacterium
CGCCGGCATGGGAACCGGCACGGTGCTTTCCAGCCCCAGGTGCGCGACGATCTCGTCGTCCGCTCCTGCAGTACAGAGGAGTGGGCGCGCGAGTAGCGAGCGGAAGAGGAGGTGCATGGGTTCCTAGGTGGAAATGCCGGGCGCACAGATCCTATCCAGCCGACGACCGCGGGTGACGCGAGGCAGCGGCAATGAGTATCCCGACTCCCGTTACCTGTGCTCCAGAGTCTCGGCGACATGCTCGACGACCGGCAAGATCAAGTCGACATCGGCCGTGTCGAAGACAGCGTGGAACTCGAGCATCTGATCCTCCCCGTGCTTCACGACGAATATGCGTACTTCGAATACGTAACCGTCTTCCGTGTAGGTACCCATCTGCCCTGCTCCTTGGAGGGGACCCAGGGAGTTGAATGTGTCCAAGAAGGTCCAGTTTTCAGACTCCGCGTAGCCCTCGATCGTGATGCCGACTTCGGCTTCTTCGGACTCCTCTGACCAGTACGTGGTCACGCTCACGTACGCTCCGGATCCTTCGAGCTCTACAAAGTCGTACCCGGGATCGGATTCGTTCTCCTTGCTCTCCCAGTTCCCGGGAAAGGCGAATTCGATTCCATCGCCGCTGAAGATCTGGATGTTCTCGAGGTCGGGCTCCTCGGTCTGGAGAAGGACGAGCGCGCCGACGAGGACGACGAGCACCAGCGAGTACACGAACAGTGGTAGCGCGAGGAACCAGATAACCGTTGGCAGCGTTCGCGTCTTGAACAGTGCACGGACACCTCGGTAGCTGCAGAACACCGACCAGAAGAGGAACGCGAAGTCCGCGAAGTGCCACCATCCGATGGGCGAGTTGAAGGACTCCATAGGCGATGCGTGGGCCATGGCATCCCGCACCATGATGAGCATCGAGGGGAGCGCTGTGACCGTGGCCGAATACAGGTAGAGCCGACGGACCACTCCAGGATCTGGATTGCCTTGCACGCCTGCCATGTGGAGTCGAAACCGGTACCACCAGGTGCCGAGGAAAAAGTGCAGGATCAGCCCCACTATGGCGCCGGCCCCCAGCAGGTATCCCCAGTAATAGGCCCAGTTGGCGTTGAGCAGGTCCTCGTCGCCATCGAGGTGAGAGGAGTAGCTGGTAGCTCCGAGTATCCACGCGCAGAGGATGACGAGCGCTCCGGTGCTCTCCCTCGCGTAGTGCTTGAAGAACAGGGTGGGCCGAAAGTAAAGGTCCACGAGCCACAGCCAGGGACTCAGTTGTCGTTCGGCGGGCGGAAGTGCGTCGAACTTATCCACGAACGGCTGGTCGGGCGGGCTCTCGAACTCTCCTTCGCCATCGACTCCGGCATCGTCGTCGTACATGGCGTGTAATCTAGCAAGCTATTGATCAATAGCCTGCTAGTGAGGCGTGCGGGGGCTCCCAATCCGATTTCTGGATTCGATGTGTCACCATGCAGCGCGCTCTCGTGTCCAGCAGGCTCGTACTCTCGAGACTCATCGCCGATCGCCGGAAAGTAGCAGTAATATGGCATTTCAAGGACGCCCTCGGGAACTCGCTGCGAACAACACGCGCTTCTCCAAGGACAAGAGTTCCTACCGCACGAACGTGACGCTGATCATGCGGCAGGAGATTGGCAAGAACGTGTCGGCTCCTGGGTTCTACCTGCGCATCGACACGAAGAGCGCGATGGTCGGGACAGGGATCTGGCAGCCCGACGGACCTGCCGTCCTGAAGATCAGAACTGCGATTGCAGAGGACGCGAAGCGCCGAAAGGGTTCGACCCCGAGCCCAATTGACGGATGAGTCTTGATTCACTCATGCGCGGCGGCGCATGATTTATGGGTCTCACACAACTTTCGTCATGACTCTCTCCGCCACCTTCCTGCTCGGGCTCTGCTTGCTCTCGCCCCTCCCCGACCTCACTTTGCCGGGATTCAAGAAGGTGTCCCACCAGGTCGCCATCGAAAACCCCGAGGATTTTGACGGGTGGCTGGTGGTGGGCGCGACCTTGTTTGGGCCTTCCCATGTAACCGTCGCCGAGCCTGGGGTTCCTTTCTTCTACTCGAGCAAGTACGGAACTCGCATATACGCGCTGCCCCGCGGTACAGATTTGCCCACATCATCGGAGGGGGGAAGGGTGCCGCGCGCTGCGTTCGAAAGTTTCCTCCAGGCAAGGCCGCCCGTGTCCAGCCCATCTCAAGTCTCTGTTCTCTCGCCGGTTGCGAGCGTCCTGACGACCATTCGCATCGTGGACATCTCCGCTGCGGGCATCCAACTCGAAGCCGTGCGTACCCAAGAATTCGATTCCTCCAAGAAGCCCGTCAGCTGGTTACGAATCTGGGCGCTTCCCATCGCAGCCGTCGTTTGCGGAGTCGTAGGCCTGATCGCATTGCGCAAGCGAAGACTCAAGCGAGCAAGCGCTTGATCTCCACATACGCCTTCACCCTGCTCGCCACGATTGCTGTCGAGATCACGATCGCTGCTGGCCTCACGATAAAGTCCAGACCCAATGACATTTTGCTCGTCGTGCTCTGCGCCAATATGGTGACCCACCCCATCACCAACTCCCTGATCTACGGTCCCTGTTTCAATATCGGTTTCTGGCCCGTCGAAGCCCTGGTCGTTCTGTTTGAGTTCGCGATCTATCGCCTCATCGCGGGCCTAACCGTGCAGCGCGCCGCAGTCCTCGCGAGCGTGACCAACGCGATCACGATCGCCCTCTC
>JAPKBW010000067.1 GCA_028823235.1 Longimicrobiales bacterium
CTCTATACGCCACGTCGGCTGAGCCAGCTCGGGCACGGTGACGAGCGTGGAAGCGGCGCGGTGATCGCCGAGTGCGGTGTCGCGAGCGGCCATGACCGGGCGCAGGTCCTCCCCGGCGACGGCGTAGGTCGTGACCGAGACGATGTCATCGACGGCCATTTCGGCATCGGCCAGGATTGCCTGGAGATTCGCCCACACCATGGCGGCTTGCTCTTCGATGTCGTCCGGCACGCTTCCGTCTGCACCAACAGGGACGACGCCGGAGGTGTGGAGCAGCCTCGACGGGCTCTCACTGACAACAGCGTGAACGTAGTTCGCGACCGGGGGAGCGATCCCCGAGGGGGACACCGCGCGATTCATGTCGACACTCCTTCTGCCACCACCTTCGGTACCTGCGTCCTCAGAGGTTGGGCCATTACATC
Organism: Longimicrobiales bacterium; assembly: GCA_028823235.1. Taxonomy (NCBI): domain Bacteria; kingdom Pseudomonadati; phylum Gemmatimonadota; class Longimicrobiia; order Longimicrobiales; species Longimicrobiales bacterium. The sequence continues at coordinate 423 of JAPKBW010000067.1, forward strand.
ACACTGATAATCATGTATGCAGAAAACTGCTCTATATTACTTAAAATGTTGACTACGCTGCCGCAGGTCATACTCGCACGTACCTCCTGGCACATTCATGAGAGACAACAGTGACGGTAGTCCCGACATCGGCCGCGGGTCCGGCATCTGGTCGAGGGCATACCTACCGATAACCGTCGCCAACCTGACTGTCGTCGCAACGGTCGGCTTCGGCGGACTGGCACTCGTCGCCGGCCTTTCGACGATCGCGGAGGATCTGGGCCATGTGCGCCTGTTGCCCTGGGTGTTCACCGGCTACTACGCGGCATCAGCGATCGCGGTCGTGGTCGCCGGCCCCGTCATCGATGCCGTCGGCGTTCGTCGAACCTTCCGTGCAACCGGGATCTGGCTTCTCGTGTTCACGGCCGCGGCTGCGGCCGCACCGTCGATGTTGATGCTCGTCCTTGCGCGCACGCTTCAGGGCTTCGGCGTAGGACTCGTCTTCGCGGTCTCGACCGCGACAATCGGTCTGGGCTATCCCCACCATCTCCGCCCCCGCGCATTCGCGGCGCAGTCGGTGGTGTTCGGGGTAATGGGGCTCGGCGGCCCTGCGTTGGCCGGCGTCATGTTGGCCTCTGGTGGGTGGAGGGTCATTTTCGTAGCCCAGTTGCCTGTGACGATTATCGCGCTGGTCTCGGGTTGGGTCACATTGCCCACGACCCGTGATCGTCCGGCCCGGATCCGGACAGATTGGAGGGGAATCTGGCTACTGACCCTCGTTGTCGGTTGTTCGTTGACGGCCGTATCCCAGGTGGGGGTGAGCTGGTGGGCCGCCGGGACGGCGACAGTTTTGACCGTCGCGGTGACGAGGGTTTACTGGCGCCACAGTGGCCTAGTCCATGCACCGGTGCTGGCCCGCGAGCACCTCAACCGTTTTCCGCTGAAGTGGGTACACGTCACTTCCGGCATGGCGATATTTGTTGTGGTTGGGTCGGACAATTTCTTGCCCCTATACGTCCAGACTGCCCGAGGTCGATCGGTGGAGCTTGCGGCCTTTACCCTTGTGTTCGCGGCCGTGGGCTGGACTATGGGGTCTCTCATCTACAGCCGGCTACTCGTCGGCTGGCGCGAGTCTGAGGTGATTCGACTCGGCTGTTGGCTCCTTATCCCTTTCCTCGGCTTGGCCGGCACCACCGTAGCCCTTATCGACTGGCCCCTACCGGTGTTGTACGGGGCACTCACGTTTATCGGCGTGTCCGTCGGTTTGGTGACCACGGCAGGGCTCACACTCCTCCAAGCCAACGGTGAGCAGGCGGAGATGGGCCGTTTGTCCGCTGCTCATGAGTTCGTCCGACAACTCGCCATCATGTACGCAGTGGCCCTCGCGGGTGCCATCCTTCTTCTGGTCGTCGACGTGCATGTCGGCGACGTGGATGCAGTGCGCGACGTCATCGCCGGGGAGGACATCGCCCTCGGCTCTAAGACGAACGACGCGATCCGCTACGGCGTCGCGTGGGCCTACGCCGCAGTCGGGACGGTCGCCGTGGGATGCCTCCTGGCCGGAACGTCTCTCGTCCGTCGGACTCGGCGGCTCGCCGCCTGACCCGACGCCCCACGTGCGGCTGTGCAGCCGCCCCTACAACTGGGGCGGAGTCATCATGCAGATGAACGTGGCCGTCTTCTTCGTCGGGTTCGCGACCTCGTGGAGTTGGCTGCTCTCGAAGTGGATCGCGTCACCCTCTTCCAGCACGAAGTGCTCGTCGCTGGTGAGCGTGATCTCGATGGCCCCCGTCAGCACGTAGTACCACTCCTCGCGGGCCGCCTCGAGACGGACTGCCGCGAGCCTCTCACCGGGCGCCATCGTGCGGTGGAACGGCAGCATCTGCCAGTCCCGATACGGCGTCAGTAACACAACCTCGACGCCGGTATCCATCCATGGGACCGCAACCCGCTCGCCGGAACGCACTACGGGATTGCCGGCATTAGTGCTCAAGAGCTGGAACAGCGGAATGTGCAGGACCTCCGCGATGCGGCCGAGAGATTTGAGCGAGGGCGACACACGGTCGTTCTCCACCTGTGACAAAAACCCACTCGTCAGCTCGGCCTCGCCAGCGAGTTCTCGCAGCGTCATACCGAGTTCGTTGCGCCGTCGGCGCAGTGCGGCCCCCACCTTCATGCTCGATGTCTCCCTTATTGCTTGCCAGGTGTTAGAAGAGTTTGATCATGGTAATC
>JAPKBW010000068.1 GCA_028823235.1 Longimicrobiales bacterium
TGGCGAGTTCGAGGATGCGTTCCCAGAGAGCGTACCGCTTCGGCGATTCCTCGTTCAACTTCTTCAACTCGGCGCCGCTGGCCCCGCTGGCGCTGAGGCAGAAGGCGTAGACCTTGGCGAACTCGGCTAGGTCCTCATGCGCAACCTTGTCGCCATAGGCGGAAACGGAGACGCCGTCGGCGGTGATCGCTGCTTGCCAACGGTCGAGGATGTCCTTCTCCGTATCACCGGCGCGTTGCTCGAGGATATGCCCCGCTTCATGCACCATCACATGCGCGCCGGCACGGTCCACGATGTTGAGGTACTGCTGACCGCCGTGGGCAGCGGCGCCGCCCAGTGACTTGTAGAAGGCCACGCCATCCTTGCCCTCTTCGGAGACGATTTCGAAGCAGCGGCGGTAGAGCGGCGGCACTTGTTCGATCGCCTTCAGAGCATCTTTGATGTCGAGACCCGTGACGTCCTCGATGCTGACCTTGAATCGATGCTCGCCGAGCGCGATCCGCCAGTACTTGCCCGCCGCCTCTTCGCGCTTCAGTTTCACCTTTGTGGGTCCGGCCACGATCTTGGCCTTGTCCGTGTTCGTGCTGCCCAGCGTTCGCCCGAGGTCACCGAATTCCTTCAGGAGGTAGACCTTCTTGTCCTCGTCCCCTGGCGGCCGACCGGGGACGGCCGGCGCCAGCATCTTGTCGAGCTCCGGCGCGAGCGCCTCGGCCCAGACCTGGTGGCCCTTCTCGCTCGGGTGCGTCGTGTCCGGCATCATCTCCTCAGGCAGGTGGCCCTGCGCGTCGAGGAATCTCGCGCCGATGTCGAGGAACCTCACGTTCTCGAAGTCCTCGAGCAAGACCGGGAGGTAGGAGTTGAGCTCGTCGATCTGCTTGCGATGGGCGTGGCTGGCCTCTCGCCTGCGCGGAAAGACGCCGAGCACCAGAATCTTCATCGTGGGGTAGAGCTTGTTGAGCTTCCCGGTCACCGCCTGCACGCCGACGGCTGCCTGCCGCGGTGAGTCGCTGCCCCAGCAGATGTTGTTGGTGCCGATCAGGACCACGGCAGCTCTCGGAGCCACCTCGAGTTTCGGTAGATGGTCCAAGCGCCATAGAACGTGATTCGTGCGATCGCCTCCGAAGCCGAGATTGATTGCCTTGCGCGGTTCGAAGTGCTTCTTCCAAACCTCGGCGCCGACGGTCTCGAAGTTCTGCGTGATCGAGTCGCCGACCATCAGAAGGTCGATGTCGCCCTTGCCCATCGCACCGATCTTCTCGGCGTGACGAGCGAACCACCACTCGACGATGCGCGGTTGCGGAGTGACCGCAGGGCCTTGCGCGTCCTGCTGTGCCACGCCCTGTTGGGCTGAGAGCATCGAGGCGAGCGCGAGGCACGCGACGAGAGATGAGACGACGAAACGCATCATGAGGAGGTTGTTGGAGGTTGGGGCGGTGACGGCGTGCTCATGGTACGGCCCGTGCGCAACATCGACGCAGGGCAATAGGTCAGGGCGATTCACAAGTTACGGCCTTACTTGGACTCCCACTCGGACAGGGCGCGCTGGATCTCCTGCAGATCGGGTTCGATGACCTGGGCTGGGTTGCTGCGTGAGCCCTCTCCCAGGCGACCTTCGTGATAGGCCAAGGTCGTGTCGGGATCTTTCAAAATGTGCCCTGTGAGGACGCAAACCACGCTTTCGCTCGGGTCGATGATCCCGCGCAGGGCCAGTTTCTTGACCCCGGCGAAGGCGGCGCAGCTGGCGGGTTCCGCGCCCAGACCTGCGCGGTCGACCTCGGCTTTGGCCAGCAGGATCTCCTCGTCACTGACCGCAAGGACCTCCCCTCGGGTCTCACGGATCGAGCGCACGGCGCGCGAAAAGGAAACCGGCGCTCCGATCCGGATGGCGGTGGCAAGGGTCTCGGCGCGAACGGTGTCGAGCCGATCAAAACCCCTGGCGAAGCTGGCAGCAAACGGCGCAGCCCCTTCTGCCTGAACCGCGGCGAGTCGGGGAACCCTGTCGATCAGGCCCAGCTCCGAGGCCTCTCGAAGCGCCTTGCCAAAGGCCGCACAGTTGCCCAGGTTCCCCGCGGGGAAGACGATCCAGTCGGGAGCCTGCCACTGGAGCTGCTGCAGCAGCTCAAACACGATGGTCTTCTGCCCTTCGATGCGAAATGGATTGGCGGAGTTGAGGAGAGCAACATCTCCCCTAAATGCGAGCTCTGCCACGATCTTCATGGCGCAGTCGAAGTCACCCCTCACCCTCAAGACGCGTGCACCATAGGCAATCGCCTGGGCGAGTTTGCTGCTGGCCGTGGAGGCTTCAGGCAACAGCACAATCGCCGGATATCCAGCGTGGGCGGCATAGGCGGCAAGGCTGGCCGCGGTATTACCCGTCGACGCGCAGGCCAACGCTTTCGCACCACCCGCGATGGCACGGCTAACTGCCACGGTCATACCACGATCCTTGAAGGATCCGGTGGGATTGTGCCCTTCGTGTTTTATGCGCAGCCCTGGCAGGAGAGAGGCCACACACAGGGACTCGGACCTGTAGAGCGGCGTGTTCCCCTCAGCGAGCGTGACGATCTGGTCGGGATCAAGCTCGGGATCGACGAGCTGCGCAAATCGCCAAACGCCGCTGGGTTGCTCG
>JAPKBW010000069.1 GCA_028823235.1 Longimicrobiales bacterium
TAGGGATCTCGGCTACCGCCTTGGCTCCGAACGGCCCGCTGTCCTCCATGGTCTGGACCAGAAATACATCAGTTCGGGGCATTTCGTCAGCGCGGTAGATCCAGTAGGGACCGAAGGCAGCGTTGAGCATTCGGCCGTCGTCGTCGAGGGCGAATTCCTCGCAGTGGGCGTAACCGAGGGCCTGGAGAAGTCCGCCTTCTACTTGGCCGCTGGCCGTGACCGGATTGATAGCTACTCCACAGTCAACAGCCATAACCATGTGATGGATCGTGACCTGGCCTGTCTCGGTGTCGAGTTCGATTTCGACGAATGTTGAACCAAATGGCGGTGGGCAGGTTGGTGATACATAGGATCCGGTGCCCATGATTTGCTCCTGGTCGTTGAGGTGCAACGAGTCCAGGGCGATCTCTTCCAGACTGACAGATCTACCATCGGGGGCGTACGCTCGGCTGTCCCGAAGCTCGATTGAGCAAACGTCGCAGCCAAAGACCTCGACATCGTCATGGTGTTCCAGAGTTACACCCTTTGCCTGTAGATGAGCGTCGGGGAGCTTGATGTCTAAGAGCATTGCGGCTCGTTCTTTGAGTCGATCGCGGACCACTTCGGCGGCCTTGAGAGCTGCAGTGCCAGAGATGTAGGTGGTGCTCGACGCGTAGGCCCCTGTGTCGAAGGGTGTTACGTCAGTATCTGATGAGTAAACCTGAATGTCGTCAAGGGGGACTCCGAGTACTTCGGCGGCGATCTGTCCCAGCACAGTGTCCGAGCCGGTACCTAGATCGGTTGCGCCAACCAACATGTTGAACGATCCATCGTCGTTCAACTTGATAAAGCAGCCGCCCATATCCAGAAACGGGATGGCCGTCCCGTGCATGGCGTGGGCGTAGCCGATGCCTCGGCGGATGTGCGGTTGGTCGGCAGGCTCTCGCCACAACCGGTCTTCTCGCCGGTGCCAGCCGATGGCTCGCGCTCCCTGAGCTACACACTCTTCGATGCCGTCGGACATCACGATCGGATACTCATCAAACTCGGCCTCTACCAGCGCCTGTTCACCTATGTGGGGAGCGAGGTTCAGCTCGTCACCTGTTTTCGCCCAGTTCTGGCGTCGGAAATCGATTGGGTCAAGTTCGAGGTCGGCCGCTATGTCTTCCATGTGGCATTCCAGGCCGAACAGGGCCTGGGGCGCGCCATAGCCACGGTAAGCGCCGGGTACCGGGATATTGGTGTAGGCGACCTCGCAGTCGAAGCGCTTATTGGGAGCGTTGTATGACGTGAGACCTCGCAGGCCGGCAATGGCCTGCACGCCAAAACCATGGGTTCCGAACGGGCCGGTGTTGCCGACCAACCGCATCTCCTGGGCTACTAGGGCGCCGTCGTCGTTGACTCCAGTCCGGTAGGTCATCGTTTGCGGATGCCGGGTCCGGCTAGAAACAAATTCTTCCTCGCGGGAGAGTTCCAGTCGGACTGGACGACGGGTGGCAATGGTCAAGTGGGCGACGATGTCTTCGATCAGCATCTCTTGCTTTACGCCAAAGCCACCGCCGATACGAGGCTTAATGATGCGAATGTCTTTGATTTTGCGTCCGACGAGCGGCGCCAGCATGCGGCGAGTGTGGAAAGGAACTTGGGTGGCGGTCCTGACTACGAGACGTTCGTCAGAGTCCAGCCATGCGACAGAGATGTGAGGTTCGATGGGGCACTGTTGAACCTGGTGCACCCGGAAGGTTTGTTCATAGTAGTGGTCAGCTGATGACAGGGCAGCTTCGACGTCGCCTCGCTCAACGTCCATGCAGTGCACAAGGTTCCGCGAGGGGTCGGCGATATCGGTCGTGTCGTTCTCGTCATGGATAACTGGGGCACTACCAGATAGGGCCTCCAACTCGTCGAACACTGCCGGTAGGACTTCCCAGGTGACTTCGATGAGCGAACAGGCTTCTTGAGCGATTTCGACCGTCTCAGCAGCCACCGCGGCCACCCGATCGCCGACGTGTCGGACCTTGTTGTCGAACGAAACCTGATCGTAGGGTTTGGGATTCGGATACGACTGGCCACCGGAGGCGTACTTGACTCGCGGCACGTTGCCGTGGTGGATAACAGCATGAACGCCGGGCAGGGCTCGGGCCGCCGAGTCGTCAATGGAGATGATCCGAGCGTGGGCGTAGGGGCTGCGGAGAACCTTGGCGTACAGCAGACCGCGCATCTCGAAGTCGTCAGTGAACGCTGGGTTGCCCTTCACTAGTCGAAGTGCGTCGACCTTGACCTCGGGTTGGCCTACGACAGTGGTAGTAGGTACGTCTCCAGACGGGACGACACGTGGGATAGCCGGTGAGATGGTTGGTGGCCCGTCATCAGGGTCGAGAACTGCGGGATTTACACCATCAGTCATTGGCGTAACCATTAGGGGGCGGAAGGATTCGACTTCCTCGCCCCGGAGTACTGCTGCAGCCCGCTGGACCGCGGCCACTGGCTTCACGTAAGCGGTCTCACGGTCAAGGATCCCCGAGAGCATGTCTCGAATGGCGTTCTCGTCGGGGTTCGGGTCGTGCTTTAGAAGAGCGAGAGTTCCGAGCACCATGGCGCCTACCGAATAGCCGGACTGCATCGCCCCAGTAGCAGCGAA
>JAPKBW010000070.1 GCA_028823235.1 Longimicrobiales bacterium
GCCCGCATGCTCGGCTATGCCACTGCTGATCCGACAAGAGAAGTGAGCATCACAGGGCCCGATGGTCCGCTCCGATTCCCATTCCCGCTGCTAACCGAGGTGAGCCAAGACAACATCTTGCCGGCGCTCATGGAAGCGTTCGTCAAATGCTATGGCACGGTCTCAGTTCAACACCAAAAGGCCTTCGCCGCTTATGAGCGCCTATACCAGCTGGGTGAGGGCTCGGGAAAGGTGTACATGCTCCACGGCGAGGCCGAAACCTTCATGCGCGAGGGAACCGTTCCCTTTACCGCAGAGGACCGGGACCGTTACAAGAAGGCCTGTGGGGAAACTGAGGAGGAAAGAACTACCAATCTGGTGACGTACCTCGAAGCGAACATTAAACGATTCGAGAGAGTTAAGGCCATGCCCTTCGCAGGTACGGAGTTCCGAAAGTCAGTTGGCGTCGTAGAACCTGAGGACGCGATGACCCACGAGCTGGTCGACGACCTTATTCGTGGTTACAGCGAAGTTCTGACCTCTCTGCACACTCGGTCAACCGGATCCGTCGTGTGACAGACAGCAGCGCAACCCCTGTCATTCCCCTTGAGGCGAAGACACGACACCTCACAATCCTCGCGGCGGACCTAACCGGTCCGGACGCGAAATTCGTCGAGACCTTTGACCAGTGGGCTGCCGAAGACCTCATGACCGCCGTTGCGCTCATAGACCTGGGAGATGCGGGGAGAGACCTTGAAGCTCCCGTCACCTGGGTCCGTGCGCAAGGCAGTACCACGTGCACGCTCGAAGAGGTTCTGACCGGTGAGATGTGGCCAGCGGTCACTTTTGTCTCGGTAAGGAGCGGCCCATTGAGCTCTATCGAGAGCACGCGGTGTGATCGAGAGTTGGAGCTCCTCGACGCTGTCCGATCGTCGTTCCTCAGCGGATGCGAGTTCCGCGCCTATACCGTCAGTTGCGCAGAACCGGAGGGCGACTTCGGACCAGAGTTGTTCGATCCGCGCTGGGACGCCCATTTCCTTCACGACCTCATCCTGATCGCTGACGCGGAGGTAGCAGTTCTCCCACTTCGAGCTCGCGACCAGCCAAGCACCTGCCTACTGATCGCCCTTCTCGCGACCGGGGGCTTCCGCTGGCTCGAAGAGCCGGTCCTCAACCTGCACGATGATCCGGCTGGAAATATCACCCCGGCGCGCCTGATCCGGGGCCAACTCCGGGTAGTCAACTCCGGGCACATGGTCGACGACGTGCTCGCCGGTGCGTTCCCGGAGAGCGGCCCGTGGATCGTCCCACCGGGCATCAACGCGATTCAGGCCTCTAACCGTTCACCTATCGGACCAGAGGTTTCGGCAGGCATCGCCGATGCGAGCGGCTTCGCCTTTCGGAGGTTCCAGGCACCTCCCGCACATCGAGCAAGCGAAATCGGAATCCTGCAAGGTCTCCGCCTATTCCTCCGCAACTTCATCGCAGCCGCCAAAAAGGCCCCGTTGCTGGTGATCGACCAGGTTGCGACACGTGTTGGTGAGGGAGTTGCAGCGGCAGCCCAGCAACTCACGTTCGGAGAGAATTCCAGAGTGGTCATGAGGTTCCGCCCCGGAATGTCCAACAATGACTCCGACAACCTGCTCTTCCGGCTCCAAGAGGTGGGGATGCCCGACACCGGGCCACCCGCGATACCTGATCCGAAGCCGTGGATTCTCCTCCGGGAAGCTGCCTTCAGCCTCGTCGACGGAGGCGACCTTCCCGAAGGGGTTCCCACTCCGATGCACGACACACAGCGCCTCCTCTACCTCGACCCGTCAGCCGTCGGGCCAGCACCAGACGACGAGGCGTTCAGCCTTTCAGGCCTCGAACTTGAGTTGCTCGACTTGGACACCGATCTGTCAGAGATCGGCTCGATGGATGTCGTCAATGCGCGGGCCGTAGACGCCGCTTTAACCCGGTTCGATGATGGGGACGACACCAGCGACGATCCATCTACAGACCTCGCCCTGGACTCTGGCGCTCCTAGCAAGCCCGACCAAGAGGCGGAAGTCTCCGACGATGCCTCCCGCCCCGAATACCACCGACCAGACCACTCGGAGTTCGATCCAACCAACTACCTGGCGGTCGCCGCGTTCTATCAGGGGCCCTCCGACGTGGTCCCCGACCAGTACGGCACCCATCAGACGATGCACAAAGACGCTCTTCGAGAACACGAACTGATCGACGGGCCATGGAAGGCCGACGGCCGCTGTGACCATTGTGGAACGTCCTTCCACCACGGTGTCTGCTACCGCCATACACCTTCTGGACTGCTCGTAAACATTGGCCACATCTGTGCTCGGAAATCTTCACTCCCGATTCCCGACAAGGATCCATCGCGAACGATTGTCCTCTCGCTCCAGGATCGCTGGCGCAGTTGGCTGATGGTTCGCCGCCATTGCCTCCTCTGGCAGGTCGGTAACCATCTCGCTACGGCAACTGACGATGCCCGCAAGAACCTCGCTAAAGGCATGGTCGAACGAGAGGCGCCTGACAGTTCCATGGAGAACGTGGAGGCCGCCCAGGCCAAGCTACGCCTGGCGACTCTTCGAAATCTGGCGCTGTCCGTGCTCACCGGGTTGGG
>JAPKBW010000071.1 GCA_028823235.1 Longimicrobiales bacterium
GGGTGCGCGGTCGCACCTCGTCATCGAGCAGCGCGTCACAGATGACAGCGGGGATTCCGCACTCGTCTCGCAGCCAGACGCGACCTCGCTCGGAGGAACGGGCTACATGAATCCAGAGAAGGCCGTCTTCGGGCTGCCACTGTCCGATCGCCTGTTGTTCAATCTTACGGTAACCGCCCCGACCGTCGAGCAGATACCCGGTGATGAACTCCTCGGCGCGAGCTGCGTCGGTCATGGATCCCTCACGATGCCGGTCCGTCGCCGGAAGGGGCGAGGGCCTTCTGGTTTGACAGGGTACCGGAAGCCAGACTCGAAGGCCTTGTACGGACACACGCTTTGCCAAGTTAGGGGAGCCCCAAGGCGCACACAGAGCCCCTCAACTCCAGCCCGAACAGTTACCGAAACCGTAGGTCAGGGGTTAATTTGAAAGCACGCTTTCAAGCCGCTCGGGGGTGGCCCATTGCAGCAAGCTGGGCAGGGCCGACCAGGTACTTCGGTGCATACAACCCGGCGAAGCTCGCGGTGAGCCTTTCTGCTTCCCCGACGGCCAGACGAATTTCGCCCAGGTTATGCGGTGCCTGTTTCCCGGGCTGCCCTTGGTGGGGGCGCCGGGTCGAGGGTCAACAGCTAGGCACGGTTGCTTTCGAGGATGTGGACGCCGCAGGCCGAGGCCAGGCCGATCACGTGAGCGAGGCCGACCTTCGCTCCTTCGATCTGACGAGGTCCCGCTTCACCGCGCAGGTGGTGGCAGACCTCCCACACGTTGGCGATGCCCGTAGCCGCGATCGGATGCCCCTTCGACTGCAGCCCCCCCGAAACGTTCACCGGCGTCGTGCCAGTGCGCCAGGTGGCTCCAGACTTGAAGAAGTCGACTGCGTTGCCTTCTTCGCACAGCATCAGGTTGTCGTAGTGGACCAGCTCTGCCGTCGCAAAGCAGTCGTGCAGCTCGACCAAGTCTAGATCCTTCGGCCCGACGCCCGCCTGCTCATAAGCCTGCTTCGCAGCGGCGCGGGTCAGCGTGTTTACGTTTGGCAGCACCTGGCAGCCTTCTTCGTAGGGATCGCTCGTGAGGATCGACGCCGAGACCTTGACCGCCCGGCGCTGCTGCTCCAGCGAGAGTGTCTTGAGCTTTGATCCACTCACCAGTACTGCCGCCGCGGCACCGTCACAGTTTGCCGAGCACATGGGGCGCGTGTTCGGGTAGGCGATCATGATGTCGCCCATGATCTCTTCGAGAGTCATCTCTTTGGTGTAGGTCGCCAAGGGATTCAGCGTGGAGTGGGAGTGGTTCTTCCTCGAGATTTCTGCGAAGAGCTCGAAATTGGCGCCGCCGTACTTGTGGCCGTACTCCATGCCGATCTGGGCGAAGACGCCGGGCATGATGTCCGTGCCGATGCGCCCATCGACGCCGGCGACGGCTCCATAGCGCCCGGAGCGCGTCCACGACTTGCCGTCGCTCTTGCGTGCGCCGCCCGCCAAAAGCCCTGCGCCTGCCAGCTTCTCCACACCGACCGCCAGGCCCATGTCGGATTCACCGGCCTTGATCGACATGCCCACGACGCGCAGTGCGGTCGCACCGGTCGCGCATGCGTTGGACACGTTGTACGCAGGGATCCCGGTTTGTCCGCAGGCCTTCTGGATCACCTGGGCGATCGGCATCGCGCCGCCCATCAGGTTGCCCGCGGCGATGATGTTCATGTCCTTCATCGTGACCCCGCCGTCTGCGAGGGCTGCGAGGGTGGCTTCCGTGGCGAGGTCGACCGTGTCGAGTTCCTTGTGCTTGCCGAATTTGGTCATCCTGATACCGAGAATAAATACGTCTTCCGATGCCATGAGGGTTCTCCTAAATCGCTTGAATCGTTTTGGCTGAAGGGATAGGTGAAGGGATAGCTGAAGGGATTGAGTGAATCGTGGGGAAGGAGCGAGTTGCGGCTTAGGCCGCCGGCTCGAAGCCAAAGTTGATCGCTTCGACGCCTTCTTCGTCCTTCCCGATCGGGAAGGTCGTGAGCTTGACCGGCATGCCGAGCTTTACGTGCTCAGGTGAGGCCTCGATGTTCACGATGTTCGTTCGGACGCTCGTGCCACCACAGTCGACGATCGCCGAGACGAAGGGGACCTCGATCCCGGGGGCCGCGAAGGAAACGATCGTGAAGGTTCGCAACTCGCCTTGGGTCGGGATGTCGACGGACTGGAAGTCGGTACCCGAACAGCCCGCGCAGGCATTCCTGCGATCAAAGAAGCGCGCACTGCAGGATTTGCACTCGTTGGCGACAAGATGAGGGGCTTCGCCAAGAACAAGATAGTTGACGAAGGGAATCGGTTCGGACAATGGGGCTCCTTCTCGGGGCTCCTCAGTCATCGGCGCCTGATTTGGCAACAGAGCTGAGGGGATCGCTTATCGGGCGCCTCTAAAACCGAGTACCGCCATCAGGACGACAGCGGCGCTCTTCGGGGCACCGTCCATAACTAAGATTATATTTACGGGTGTGATGTCAAGGAAGTGGAAACGAACGTACCTCATCTCCCCCCGCCACGTCCTCCGGGTCAGACGATCCTGCCGTTCTTTTTGCCCCAGTAAC
>JAPKBW010000072.1 GCA_028823235.1 Longimicrobiales bacterium
GCGGCGGCGTCTGCGGGGTCGGGTTTCTTATAGCCAGAGCGGCGTGTTCGCAGTTTCCGCCAGCAGTGTTCATGCTCAGATAACGGCCTAGTAGTCGCCTGGTTCGTACAGGACCACCTCGACCCCGCCCGGTAGCACCATCACGATGACGACGCCCCAACCCTTGTCAATCGGTTCGCCCCGAAACTCAACCCCCTTGGCCCGCAATTCCACGATCGTCGCGTTGAGGTCGTCACACATGAAAGACACCTCGTGGGTGGGCCGATCGCCGGGGTGGATATCCAACTCCGGCGGACCGGAGTGGGGCTCCATCGTGGTTGGAGGAAGACCGAAGACCATAAAGTCACCGTCTTCGGCCGCGATCGGGAGCTCGAGCGCATCGCGCATCACGGCACGGAAGGCGTCGACCTCGGAGGTGTAGAACAGGGTGTGAGCTCCGGTGATGGCCATGGTCAACTCGACTTTCTCGCGGTGACCCTACGGAAATACAGGTCAGTCGCAGTTGTAGGAATGCTTTACTTTGATTAATATTACTTTAGCCACTGTAATTTCCCATCAGTAGCGTGTCAACGACTCCCCCCTGGACAGGAACCCGTTGCCCCAAAGAAGTGCGGTTCAAAAGTCAGTAGGAATAACCGCTCAGCCCAGTACCTCGCGTGTGTAACGCACGACGGCCTCAATTTCACTATTGCTGAGTTCCCCAGCGAACGCCGGCATGCCAGCTTTACCTTCGAGGATCAACTGTTTCTGCTCAGCGGGATCCGGGAACTTCTCCCCCACTCTCCCGCCGCTTAACTTTGGCCCGCTGTTACCGCCGCCGTCTTTCCCATGGCAGCTGGCGCAACGTTGCGACCACAAGTCACGACCGACCGTCAGCTCCCGGTCTGGTTCCCCGTCAGGGCCAAGAGGAACCTCCGGGGTGCCAGCCGAGCATCCGACGAATAACGCCGTCACCACGATCAGAAAGTAAAGAAGCCGACTCACCCAGCACTCCGACATGCAGGACCCTTAAGGCCCAGCAGGCGGTGTGCTTCGTTAGGAGCCGCCAGCAGATGGGGCGATATCGACGGAGTGTGGATCGAACTAGTCGGTGCGCAAGTGATGATGTTGGCCATATCGGGCTCGCCTCTCAGCCAAGCTTGGGCAACACGTCACCCGCAAGACGGCCAAGTTGCTCCTCGATGTCTTCGTATTTGTCACCGGGCATGCCTGGGAACAGCAGGAGGTTCTCGATGCCGATCTGCTCGTCGTACCAGGCGATCTGTTCGGCCACGTCCTCGGCCGTGCCGACCGCGAAGATCTTCTGATCGAGTGTCTCCTCGAGGGTCGGCACCAACCCCATGGGCGCCGGTTTGCCGTCGTCGCCCATGTAGCCCTTGCTCCAACCGTAGGGTCCGAGAAACTTCCAGAACTCGTCGTGGCCTGGTCGGATCGCCTCGACGGCCTTCTCGTGGGTGTCCTCGACCCGTGTGCTCAGAACCAGCATCCGGTTCTCACCCCGCTCGAGCGTGCGACCGTGGGTCTCCTCGTAGATCTCCGCATAGCGCTCCCAGAACATCTTCAGGAACTTGGGATTGATATTCCACCAGACACCACCCCAGCCCCACTTGGGAACCAGTTCGAGAGTCGGCGGTGAGGTGATGGCCTGCCACGTCTCGTACGGATACAGCGGTCGGGGCACCAGGGTCAGCTCCTCCACCTCGCCGCCCCGATCGGGGATCCCCGGCGGCGGGAAGTCGTAGTGCTTGCCGTGGAACGAGAACGTCTCCTGGTCAAGGGCCATCTTGATGATCTGCATGGCCTCCTCGAAATGTTCGCGATTCTCCTGATCGGCCGCGGCCTTATCCGGGTTGTCGAAGCTGCCGATCTTCGCTCCCAGCGTCTCGGCTTCGCGCGGCACGGTGCCCCGTCCCACCCCCAGGATCCCCCGACCTCCTGAGATGTTGTGAAGCGTGGCGAAGTCCTCGGCCAGTCGTAGTGGATGCCACTGCGGGACGACGTTGAACGCCATGCCGATCTTGATCCGTTCGGTGCGCTCGGCCAGGATTGTCCCGATGAGGATCCCGTTGGGGATCACCTCGTACCCCTCGTGCTGGAAGTGATGCTCGGTCAGCCAGTACGAGTCGAACCCGAGTTGCTCCGACACGACTCCCATGTCGATGATCCGTTCGGTGGTCTCCCAGATCTTCCGGGCGTCGGAGCGACGATCAGTCGGTGCCGGCGGGCCCGACCCGGCGTCCTCCATCTCGACGCCCCCGAAAAGAAACACTCCTGTGTGCATGTTTATACCATCCAACCTTAACTAGAGATATACAGGAAAGTCTCGGCCTCCCGCCGAACTCGTTCACTCTTTGCGATGAACTGCTGTCTGCTGATCGGTCGACGCCACCAGCACGCCCCTCCGGTAGACCCGACGGGACATCGGCGCATCGGCTATCGCCTCCCGGGGCGAAGCAGCATCGATGACCACCAGGTCGGCCGGAGACCCAACTTCGATGCTCAGCCGCGGCATGCCGATCCCTTCCCGAACGTCGTTGCTGACCATTCGGTAGGCGTCGTC
>JAPKBW010000073.1 GCA_028823235.1 Longimicrobiales bacterium
AACTCCGACCATGAGCCCCGTTGTAGACAGCGCGGGAAGGGTCCTCATCGCGTCGACGATTTCCAGCGCCGAGTGCACCGCGGCGCGCTCCTTGTTCACCATCGAAGTTGGGGCACCGAAGACGACCATCATCCCGTCCCCATTGAACTCGACGACGCTTCCACCGCGACAACTAACGATCGTCGAAATCGTCTCGGTGTATTGGTTCACAGTCGAGAACACTTCCTGGGGTGCGCGGTTTTCCGCATACTGCGTATAGCTGCATAGATCGACGAAGAGCACCGTCACTTCGCGCTCGTCTGATTCGATTTCCTGCCCGGCCTCGATCTGCTCCGCGACGGATCCGGGGACATAGCGCCGGAGTGCATCGCGCATCGTCTGCGCCGATTCGATCGCCGCGGCCTGATCGAATCGAAGGAACTCGCTCGACAGCTTGTCGGAGACGGCCGTAAGCAGCGCGATGTCCGTTGATGTGTAGACATCACCCGAGCGCTTGGGGCCCAGCGTAAGGAAACCGATCAGATCAGAACCATGCCGAACGGGGAGCACGAGCGGAACCCCTAACGTTTCGAGGCAAGCCACGTCGAAGGGCCCCAATTGGATCGCGGCGTGATTCCCTACGGCCAAAGATGACGCCAGGGGTCCTTCGCGCGCGCTCAGATTGGCCACGAGCGCGCTAGTGCTGTCGAATGCTGGCGGCGTAATGTGCCCGCGAACGAACACCGGTTCATAGGTTTCACCTGCGGTGGATCGGGCATACATCACCGTCGATTCAGGAGACAGGATTCGATCCAGTTCCTGCCCGGCGCATTCTGCGAGCGACTCGGGGCTCGGGGCCTCCGACAGGGAATGGAGCAGTCGAGCGATGTCGGTTTCCATGTCGTGGCGCTCGCGGAAGAAGAGCCGCTCGAACTGCGGCAGAAAACGACGCTGTGCCGGCACAGCAAGGCCCGCCAACGTGACCGAGAGCAGTGTCTGACTGGTCGCAGGCTCGATCCCCGTCAAGTTGCTTCCGGCCGCAGCCAAGCTGGGAATCACCGTTAAAGTCGCTGCCAGCAGCACGCCACCCAGAGCGCTGTAGATGGCTGTCTGGCTGATGAGTCGGTCGATGTCATAGAGGTTGTAACGGAGAATCGCGATGAGGAAACCGATGGGCACCAGGACGAAGAGCATCGTCACAGGCTCGAAAAAGGCATCGAGCTGACGGGGGTCGGGCCACAGCACCCGAGCGAGGCCCAACAGGAGAAGCGGCCCAACACCGGCATAGGCCGTGAGTACGACCCACTTGACCCTTCGCTTCCCCACTGGGTCGGCATAGAAGTAGTTCCGAGTCAGGATCACCACGCCACCTACGGCGAACAACCCATCGAAGAGCAGTGCAATGACCGCCGTACGGCTCGCAAGCAGAGGGCCGCCCAAATAATATCCGCTGCGGGCGAGCCACCAGATGACGCCTAGCCACGACCAAGATACAGACAAGCGACGATCATTCGGTATCTCGTCCGGAAAGCCAATTGCCCAGCGCAGTGCCAGGATCATTCCGATACCACCAAACACATTGAACAGGTTGAGAGATGTATAGGTCTGCCACGGGGGGCCCCCGTGAAACTGTGTCCCCGTGATGACGACACAGAAAGTCGCCGCGAAAAACAGGCGGGTCGGATAGACCGGTGGGCCACGGAGAAGCACGAGGATCGCCACGAGTGCCCAGACAACAAGCGGCAGAGCCCGGTACCAGGCCACACCCGTGCCCTGCATCTCGAGCGTCATGATCTGACGGTGGCCATTTCGCTCGATCAGGGCGGGAGCACTTTTTTCCCCGGCCATCGCATCGAGCGCCAATGCGTCGAACCCGATGTAGCCGACCCCGGCGAGGTCGGTGCTACGAACTCGTATCAAGCGGTCTCCGAGTTCGAACGATTGGCCACCCCGCCCGCGCTCTAGGCGAAAGCCCGCGACCACGGGGTAGCCGCCATGTGCTTCTGCAGCGGAGGCGTAGATGGGCAACCCGCCAAAGCCGGTCCTGTTGATCTCCTGGATATGCAGGGTAAGGCAGAAGAGCCAGAGGGGAAGCAGAGTCCCCAGAAGCAGTAGGTCGATGTGGTGAAGCGTTCTGAAGCGCATCGGACCTCGTCCTCGTTTCCCAGACCGCTGGCACGCTGCGTGCCCGATCGCCTGGACTCACGCGTCCAACCTACTCCGCGGGTTCTGCACAACGCAGGTTGAAGGGCCTATCCACAACGGTTGGCTTTCGTGGCGACTTCGCGGGACGGGTTGAGGATCTTTTCCGCATCGTCGGACTGGCCACTGTTTGCCAGCCTCTCGGCAAATCTTGCGTAACTCGCCCGCAGCACCGGCAGGCTCAGGGCTCCGCTGCGTTTGCGCAGCAGCCACGCCGCGCTCCCTGAGAAGGCCAGCGCCAGCACGATCAAACCAAAACCCTGCAACGTCGGTACCGAGATCGGCAGCCCCCAGACCATCGTGCCCCAGGCCTCACC
>JAPKBW010000074.1 GCA_028823235.1 Longimicrobiales bacterium
CGACGCCACGCGCGGTGAAGGGCTCAGGCGAAATCACCTCGACCCCTGTACTCGGTGGCCTTCACCATCGCTACTCGCGGTCCGCGTAGTCGCCGCAACGAGATCGCGAGCCGCCCTTTCCAAGGCGAGATGTCTCCCGCGTGCCCACATGCCTCCCGGGCATCGATTACAATGCGCCCGGTTCACCGCGCAGGAGAGCCCGTACGGGGTTTTCGGGAGGGACAGCCGCGTCAGCGCACCCGCTCGAGGTCGACCGAGGAGACGCCCCGGATGATCGTCAGTGAGTGAGCCGGCAGATAGACGGAGCCCTCGTCGAAGGCCAGCTGCCTGTCCACGGGCACCACTCGATCGGGATGCTCGACATCGTTGAAGGCATCCGGTGAATCCCCGGCGAGGACCGTCACGTCGAACGTGCCGGAGAGCGGAGTGCCCTTCATCCTCACCACGCATTTCACCTCTCTCGACGGATGGCGGTTCGTCAATGCGATCGACCACGTCGTGCCCGCGTCATCGACGGTCGCGATCGCGTCGACCACGGGAACGGAGCGGTTGCCGTGCACGAGCAGTTCCCCCTCCACCTCGGCCTGGCCCACGCGGCTACCCAGCAAGTTGGCGTACATCGCCAGGGTATGAAACGTCGTGCGCTTGACGATGCCCTCGGAGTGCACGTAGAGCGGCCCGCGCGTGTTCACGATCGGGGCGATGTTGGCCATGCCGACGTCATCGGCGTGACGAAGGCAAGCATTCAGGAACGAGGCCGAGAAGAGGGCATCGGCCATCGTGTACTGCGAAGCGATCGAGTTCTCGTCGCGAGCGTTCACGAGGTCGAACACGGCCGGGTCGTCGTAGTCACTGATCGTCTTGCGCGGGAAGCCCGGATGGTGCCAGCCGCGCAGGTTCCACTCGTCGAACGCGATCTCGAGACGGCCCCGGTACCCGGCGTCGTCCAGGATGCCGATCGTCTCGACGATCAACTGCTCCGGACCCTCCGAGTGCATGATGCAATCCAGGTAGGAAGGCATCGCGTTCTTCTGCCAGAGTGGCAACCAGTAGCGGTGGATCGAGACGTAATCGAGGTGCTCTCCAGCCGCCTCCAGGAGCGGCATGGTCCACTCCCGGTTCGGCAGTGCCGCGGCTGCCAGCCGGATGCTGGGATCGACGGCCTGCATCAGCTTTGCCGACTCGAGGACCAGCGGGCCCCATTCGTCGACGCTCTTCTTGCCGATCTCGTGGCTGCCCCAGTTCTCGTTACCGATGCTCCATAGATTGACCTTCAGCGGATCCGGGTGGCCGCTCTCCTTGCGCAGCCGGGCGTACTGTCCCTGCGTCTGGTTGCAGTACTCGACCCAGTCCCGCATCTCCTCGGGCGTGCCATTGCCGGCGTTCGTGCAGATGAACGGCTCGCAGCCGACCAGCCGACACCATTCGACGAATTCGTTCGTGCCGAACGAATTGGGGTCTCGCACGCCCCAGGCCATGTCGTCGCTCGGCTTGCGGTTTTCTCCGACGCCTTCTAGCCAGTGATATCCACTGACGAAGCACCCGCCCGGCCACCGAACGACGGAGAGCTTCAGCTCTTTCATCGCCTCGATGACGTCTTTGCGGAAGCCGTTCTCGTCCGACAGAGGTGAACCTGGATCGAAGAGTCCGCCGTAGACCTGGTGGTGAAAATGCTCGATGAACCCGCCGAAGATCATCGGGGAATACGTCCTCGGCTCGGCGTCGGTATCGATCGTCACGGTCACCCCGGTCGATTCCTCGGGGTCGACCGGCTCGACGGCGACATCGTCGTACCAGGCCTGTCCGGTCGATCTTCCCCAGCCACCGAAGAGGCAGTTGATCTCGAGCCTCGAGGGGGACTCTCCGGTCCTGAAGAGCGTCGATACCCGAGTCCAGTCGCGCGTCCCACGCAGGGCTGGAGTTCTCACGCTCTGCATGTTTTGGATGTTGAGCAGAGCCCCGGTGGCGCCCTGCACGTCCTTCGTCCGGATCCACCCGGAGAGACGGTAGAGCGTATTCGGTTTGCAGGAGATGCTGGCCGTCCAAGCCGCGTCGGCCCCGTCCGGACTACCAGAACGGATCGTCACGCACTGGCCGGTCCTGCCCGCCGGATCGACGTCCCATCGGGCGTTCTCCTCGGAATCCAGCCAGGCCCGAGACTCCCATCCGACGGGCACGTTCTGCGTCACTCTCTCGAACGATGCGTTGGGAAGCAGGTTGTCCGCCCCCGCGGGAACCCGGGCCGGCGTCGTTTGCGACGCGATGACGAGCATCGCTGAGATAGAGACGGCGATTGCATCTACCACGGAGTTCATTCCTGTTCCTTTCCGAGTTCAGAGGATCGGGGGGATAAGGGGTTCAAAGGGTCTCCGCACGGCGAGGTAGGCCTAGGCCGAGACA
>JAPKBW010000075.1 GCA_028823235.1 Longimicrobiales bacterium
AAGAAAGATTGACAAGGCCGTCTGGTGTGCGAAAAATGACACAACTGTCGCCGTTGTTGGATGAGCTGCCCAAGGGAGTCCTGCGGAGATGAAATTTTGGGATAAGGAAATGATTTGTATGATGGACTTGAGGATTTTTAAAGTTTTGAACTGGTGCGTATTAGCAACGCCGAGATCCTTCTCGGTTGCATTCGTAGCGATTGCTGCTGCGGGAACTACGTCTCTTCTCGCTAGCGTCGCGCTGGCTGACGGTCCTGCCGTGACGCTTCTGAGTCAGGCGGCATTTGAGGATGGGACCTACGAGATCTCGGAGCCTGGCGTCTACCGCCTGGCTGAGGATATTTCGTTCAATCCTCACCCCGTCGGGAGCCTTGGTGAAGACGGAGTGACTAAGCTCGACGCTTACGACGCGGGTTTGCCTTTCCGATCCCAGCTTGGAATGGGAGAAGGTCAGTATGACCCGGCCGCGTACGGCATAGGTTTTTTCGCCGCGATAGCGATCTTCGCGGATGACGTGACGCTTGACCTCAACGGTCACACGATCGAACAGCATGCCGAGCACGCGCTGCTGCAGCGCTTCTTCGCGGTCATCGAGACCTCTGATCGGCCCTTCGTTCCAGGCCAGGGGCCGCACGGTTTTGGGGCGACGATCCAGTCGGCCACGAATCTGACCATCAAGAACGGCACGATCGGTAGAAGTTCTCATCACGGCATCCACGGCAATGGCAACCGCAATGTGAAGATCAAGAACGTCGACTTCGTCGACTTCGAGGTCGCCGCGGTCGCGCTCAATGGAGTCGAGGGTCTGAAGGTCATCGAGACCACCGCGCGCAACCGCGAGGATGTTCCGGTCATCGGCACATACTCGAACGCGCGCTTCATTGCCGCCTACCTCGACTGGCTTGTCATGACAAGCTCTGCGACGACCCTCCGCGTTCAGGGCGTGGAGCTGAGCGCGAGCCAGGTCCAGTCGGCGCTGCGAGCCTCGGTAAACGCAGTGTTCGAAGACGTGATCGAGGATGGGGCGGGGTTCATCGACCCGGTCGAGCATCCCGACGCCTACGCGCTCTACCACAACTGGCATGGGATCATCGACGGCAACTCCTACGGCTTCCTCGTTAATCCGCTGGGGGTCGCGGTGAACGGTTTCCCGAACCGAGCGAAGGCCAACCCGTCGCGCGACATCGTCTTCCGAGACGTGTCGATTTCGAGCCAGCGGGCCTTCATCAACGAGGTGGTCGCTGTCAGGCAGGGTGCGGGGCCGGCGATCGACCCCATCGGGGCAGTCTTCATGCTGAAGAACACCCATCCCGACACGGGCGCGCCGATCACGGTCACCTCGCTGGAGGATGGTACGGCGACCTATCGCGGCAACGCCCTTGCCAACGCGCAGGCGCTCGTCGCGAAGGCTGCGCACAACGAGGAGTTTCCGCCCTTCCTGAATGTTAGTCGCCTCAACATCACGCCGGAGATCGTTTCGTGGATCGAGTCCCAGGGGGTTCTCTCGGACCTGGTGCCGACCCCGTCGGATTACCTCTGCAATGGGGACACCATGTTCCACGTAAACAAGGGGGTTATCGGCTTCAAGATCGACGGGGCCGTCGGGGTCCGGATGCGCGACACCGAAGCGGAAAACCTCGAAAACTTGGGTCTTCAGGGCACCTCGCTCTGTGGCGATTACGCGAAGTCTAACCCTCACGCGACGCTCGAGGGGTACGGAGGTGCCACGGTTCGGGCCTACACCTTCGCGGGCTCCAGCGATGTGCGGCTTAAGGACGTCTCTGCCTCGAACCTCTGGTCGCTCGCGGGATCGGTCTCGGGCTGCGAGGTTCTCACGGACTCCGACAGAATCCGGGTCCGCGACTGCGACGTCTATGACGTCGAGGCAGGCTTGAGCTTCGTCGACGGAGAGGTCGGACCGAACGAGGAGCCGACGGCGACGGGCGTCCGGATCGGCGCGGACGCGGGTTCGAAGATCCGTACGCGAAACATCCGCCTCGACGGGGCCGAAGCGTTCGGCGACGTCACGACGATCCGTGACGATCGACCCTGAATAGTTGCAAAGCGTCGGGAGTATGACGTGGCGCCTCGACCTTCGGGTCGGGGCGCTTTTGCGTTGGGGCAGGACACCGTCTTTGGTGGCCACGAAGATTGGAGACGGTGCGCCCGCTGCTGCGATCGTCTTGCCGACGCTTCCGTGTCCGGTGGGGGGTAGGAAAAACAGTGCGACCAGGCACTGCTGGTCGATTGGGATAGGAGGATATGCGATGTCTCCT
>JAPKBW010000076.1 GCA_028823235.1 Longimicrobiales bacterium
AGGGGAATTGAAATGACTTACAAAGTGATCCAGTGGGCAACCGGAGGAGTCGGACGTGCCTCCATCGAAGGCATCGCCTCTCATCCTGATCTCGAACTCGTAGGATGCTGGGTGCATAGTGCCGAAAAGGTTGGAAAGGACGCCGGCGAGCTCTGCGGATTGGAACGAATGGGTGTCACGACGACCGACAACGTCGAGGAACTGCTTGCCCTCGATGCGGACTGTGTCATGTACTCACCCATCATGGCGAATCGAAAAGAGATCGTTCGTATCCTCGATTCGGGAAAGAATATCGTGACGCCTCTCGGCTATTTCTACCCGGGCAAGCGCGACGTTTCCGACCTGGAGGCCGCTTGTCAGAGGGGTGGCGTGACGCTCCACGGTACGGGCATCCATCCCGGTGGCATCACTGAACGGTTCCCGCTCATGATCTCGGCGCTTTCCCGAAATATCACCCATGTTCGCGCGGAGGAGTTCTCAGATATCCGTACCTACGCGGCGCCCTACGTAGTCGGCGAAATCATGCTCTTCGGAAAGACCCCGGAAGAAGCAGCGAAGAGCCCGATGCTCGACGTCATGGGCGGGGGCTTCCTGGAATCCATCGACATGGTCGCCGATACCCTCGGCTTTGCCCTCGACGAAAGAAAGCGCGCACATCACGAAGTCGCTGTTGCCACGAAGCCGATCGATTCGCCGATCGGCATCATCGAACCGGGGCTGGTCGCCGCCCAAAAATTCACCTGGGAGGGTACGGTACGCGGCAAGGTCGTGATCACAGTTCGCACCAACTGGTTCATGGGCCAGGAAAATATCGAGCCGGCGTGGAGCTTCGGACCCGAAGGGGAACGATTCGAGGTCGAAGTCCAGGGTGATCCGAACTCCAGGGTGAGCTTTCACGGATGGCATCCCGAGTCGGTCGAAGCGGGTCTTATTCGCAACCCCGGAATAGTCGCCACGGCCATTCACAACGTGAGCGCGATTCCTTATGTGATCGAAGCCCAGCCCGGCATCAAGACCTATCTCGACCTGCCGCTGGTTTCAGGGCGAGCGGCGCATGAGCTTACAATTGCCCGATCCGACTGATGGCTGATCCTCGGAGGCGACCGGCCTCGTCCGGACGCCCGCGCGCCGGTGTATGGCGGTCCATCCGAATAGCGCAGCAAGGATGCCCACCCCGGCGGGACCCAGCGCCGGAACGGCGGGGCCGGGCTCGCCCGGGATCACCGCGTCGAGAAGCTGATCGTTCAGGTCGCTCGACATCTCCCAGATCATCACGCCACCGAGCTCATTCGTGATGACGTATTGCTTCTTGAGAGCGAGGGAGGCGGGGTCGTCGTAGCTCAGAAATAGGCCGTTGGTCGGGTCATACAGCCAAGGGACGCCGGCGTCGGCATCCCGATGCAAAACGATGCCGGGCTGGCCCAGGTAGTTCGCCGCGATGTCGGCGTAGTCGAACATTCCCGTGGCGCCGGTGGCGCCGGTGTCCCAGGTGCCCAGGGGCGTCCCCGTGTAGGCCTGGAAGAGGCCACCGTTTACGTTGGCCACTCCCTGCACAGCGCGGCCGTAAAACGGGACGCCGAGCACCAGCTTGTCGGCCGGGACGCCCTTCCCGAGGTAATTCTGAATCGCCGCGTCTGCGTTGTTGCCGGGGGTGATCGTCGGGTCCCCGGGTGCTGGATAGAGTGGCGCGTTGAAGTTCGAAACGGGGCTCCAGGAGCCGTTAAGGTCGTAGGTCATGACGTTGATGAAGTCGAGAAGGGGGTGGATCTGTTCGACCTCGAGGTTCGCGATCTTTTCCGCGCCGGCGGGGGCGGCAATGGTCAATAGGTACTGGCGACCGCTCAGAGAGCCACGTGCGTTCAGTTCGCTCCGCACCGCCTGTAAGAGGAGCGTGAAGTTCTGTGTGTCTTCTGGGCGTGCGGTGTTCGAGGCGAGGCCGCCGCCTCCTGGATATTCCCAATCGATGTCAATGCCATCGAATCCGTAGGTCTCCATAAAGTCGGCACAGCCCGTCGCGAAATGCGCCCGGGACGCCGGCGTGAGCGCCGCGTCCGAGAAGTTCCCTGACCAGGTCCAGCCGCCGACAGAGATCAGGGTCTTGAGGTCGGGGTGTCGCTCCTTCAAGAGGTCGAGCTGGCGGAAGTTGCCAAAGTACGGAGCATCTGAGCCTGGGCCCGACCAGGGGTCGCCGGGCAAGTGTCGCTCGATATCGGCCCAGGGGTCGCCGAGTGC
>JAPKBW010000077.1 GCA_028823235.1 Longimicrobiales bacterium
CAAGCTGTTCCAATTCGCGGGCAACTTCTTCATTCGGGGCCAGCCAGCCCTCTTCAAGGATGTCGGCGTCGCAATCCCGGCAGAACCAGAACGGGTCGTTGTCTGACGGTATGCAGCCAAGGAGCCGAATCTCATCGCGGTCTAGTTGCTCGAAGAAATCGCCGCCTGTCATTGGCATTCCCATGACGTAGATGCCGAACCGGCTACCGCCGCATGCCGGACACTTGTCGGGCGGTTGGGCTTCGACCTCTTCTTCCCACTCGTCTTCTAAGGCCTGTTCGTCAGTCGACATCCACAACCTCCTTGTTGATCGTCTCCACGAAGCCGTTGATTGCCTCGTCATCGTCGGGGTCGAACGGTTGGGCGACCACCAGGACCATCTCGACCTGCCAGGTGTGCTCACACCCACCGCAGGCAAAGAACGGGTTCCGGGCAATGACCCGACCCGAGTCGTCCCTCTCGTAATCGAAGGTGAACGACGGCCCAGTGTCAACTGAACCGCATTGCGGGCATTTCCTGTCCATGACTGCCTCCTCATCGTTCCTGGCGTTGCCACCGATGCCGCACAGCGGCCGGTTGGCGGACCGTCACAGGGCCAGGCCCCTCAGATCCTCTGGATGATTCACCCCCATTATCCCACGAGGGTGTGACAGTTCGACTGCGCCTAGTCCTCGTCGTCCCCAATCTGACCAAGGTCCGAGAACATTCCGGAAACGCGATCAGAGCGTCAGGGCCGAAATTAGGTCACCTATTGTCTGACCATGCCCAACCTCTTGATCCTGACCTGGAACCCCGACAGGTTCCAGATGGACTGGGTGCAGGAATCCCAAAGGATGGCCCAGGGCTCGTCAGGCTCGGCCACGTGGTCCGTGGGCAGCCGCCGCGGCGGGATCGCCCCTGGAGACCGGTTATTCCTCCTCCGACAGTGCCGGGACCGAGGCATCATCGCGAGCGGCGCCGCCACCAGCACCGCCTACGAGGGTCCGCATTGGGATGACGAACGCGCCGACACCGCGTGGTATGTCGACGTCAACTGGCAGAAGCATGTCGGGATCGAGGACCGACTGACGATCAAGAAGCTCCAAGGGATCGCACCAGACACGCACTGGACCCCGTTCGCCTCGGGGACGCGGGTTCGCGAACCAGATGCGTCGCGCGTGTGGCAAGCCTGGCTCTCACATCACGATCACGTGGACTCGAGAGGCAAAGGCAAGAAGAAACCGATCACCGTCAGGAAACCGAGGCACTTCCTCTACCCGATTACCGATAACAGCGAGTACTTCATAGGCGGGGATGAGAGAACCGATCTCACCGCCTTTCTCCATTTGGCGTCAGCCGGGAAAATGACCACCTGGCGACTTGCGACGAATTTCCGCCGCCTGCAGGGCAGTGACTGGATCTGGGCCTACTTCGGAATGCCTGATGGCGTTGTCCGAGCTGTCGGCCGAGTCGTGGGCGAACCCTTCTGGGACTCGACCTTGGAGGAGTGGGCCTGCCGGATCAGATGGGACAAGAGTCTCTGCGGGGAACTAGCCCGACACCCAATCCCCTACTCGGCCTTTGAACAGCGGATTTGGTCTGCTCCCACAGGAGCCAACGACCGAACTCACAAGGTGCTCACAAGTTGGTTGAACAACACAAGATCACCGGACGTCAAGGCGATCGACCGCGAGGTCGAGATGGTGCGCAGGATGGTGAAGACTCGGCAGGGGCAGTCGACCTTTCGTAAAGACCTGATGCACCACCAAGGCGGTAAATGTGCGGTCACCGGCTGCGTCGAACAGAGCGCCCTCGAGGCGGCCCACGTCAGAGGCGTGAGCGAAGACGGCCTGCACTCGATCCGGAACGGGCTTCTCTTGCGCGCTGACATCCATTCGCTCTTCGACAACGGCCTGCTTACCATCGACGATGGCTTCATAGTTCGGATCAACTCAACTGTCATTGACCAGCAATACCGACGCCTTGACGGAACCCGCCTTGACGACCTTGCCAAACTCAGCCGAAGGCAGCTTGCGCCACCCATGAAGACCCTTCGCTGGCACCGCCAGGCCCGCGGCGAAGAGTAGATCTCTACACAATCCGCGATAGACGGTGAGAACACGCAGTTCTGCCGCGCCCCGACACAGCCAAACCCCCACCAAAGCTCGATCCCAACGGGCCAAAGCAGCCTCACCGGTAACCTTCACAGCGAGGAAGACCATTACCGGCAGTAACG
>JAPKBW010000078.1 GCA_028823235.1 Longimicrobiales bacterium
ATCACATCTCAGTGGTTCGCGGTAATCGCAAGCTCGAGAAGCCCGCCTTCCACAAAGCCGCCGCCGAGGGCAACTTCTTCCTGCGCGGCTTCACGCACCTGATGATCTTCAAGAAGGAGCGCGGGTAGCTGTATCCCTCCGGTCGTCTTCCAGGGCGTCCTTACTCATCGTCCTTCGGAGGGGGCACGTACTGATTCGTGGGAGGGCCTGTCCCCGGGTCGTCGGGTATCGCAACGCCCTCATTGCGTAGAGCCACGATGCCCGGGTAGTCCGGTCCGTAACGGAGGGCCCGGAACATGGCCGTGGGCCAATCCTCGAGATCCTTTTCCTCCTTCTCCTCAGCGCTGAAGGGACTTCGCCAGTCCCAGACCAGGTCGCCGGTGGGTGAGACTTCGAAGACACGCCCTGGGGCGCCGCTGCAGACCAGCGTGTTGCCGTTGGGGAGCCGCTGCACGCCGGAGATGAAGGGTGAATAGAAGCTCTCCGGCTCGGTCGCCTCGTAGATCCACTGAGGCTCTTCGGGGCCGAACGGCCGATCCTCCCCGAGTGGGTAGCGACCATTCACGTCCCGCGGGGCCCACCACTCGACGATCGTGGACCACTCGCGCTCGCCGTTACCGTTGTTGAAGACGATCAGGTTCCCCGCGCCGAGGTAACCCTCGGGGATCCACTGGACGTTGTGCTGTCCGAGGAGCGGGCGGTCCGCGTGCTCACCCATCGAGTAGGCAAAGGGATTGCCCCATCGATACATCAGGTCTCCCTTGGGCCCGCGTGCCTCCTCTCGAGAGATGGAGTGGTCGATGATCCAGATCTCGTCGAAGCGGCGGACGCTGATGGCGATCTGGTCGAGGTCGGCGTTGTATGCCACGGCATTCGTGTGCATCCAGTCGGCGTCCTTGACGCGCTCCTTGCGGGCCTTGTCGGCCGGATCCTCCTCCTCCTCCTCCTCATCGTCTTCCTCATCGTCTTCCTCATCCGTCTGCTGTGCGTCCGCTTCGCCGTCGTCCTCACCGGCCTCCTCGGGCTCAGCCCCATCGTCGTCGTCACCGCCGGCGTAGCCCATGGCCGCCATCTCCTCGTCGATCTTGTTCTGCTCCTCCTCGCTGGGGGGCTCGGGGTCGCGGTCCCCGTTGATGTCGATCTTCTCAGGGTGCGCAGCGGGGTCCTCGACGAAGCCCTTCAGATCGGGGTCGTGGTTCTGGATCACGTGGTCCATGGCGTGCCACGACCACACGATCTCGCCGCCCTCCGGGGGCGTCGGGCGCACCTCGTAGACCGCGCCTGCCCACCACTCGTCACCTTCGAGCAGCTCGGCGTCGCGGCCCGCGGCGATGGCGACCTCCCGGGTCATGCGATCCCAGGCCACGA
Organism: Longimicrobiales bacterium; assembly: GCA_028823235.1. Lineage (NCBI taxonomy): Bacteria > Pseudomonadati > Gemmatimonadota > Longimicrobiia > Longimicrobiales > Longimicrobiales bacterium. The sequence continues at coordinate 1,369 of JAPKBW010000078.1, forward strand.
AGAGCAAGTTCCCGTTGGGGAGTTGCTCGATGTCGTGGTGCTGGGTCCCCGACTCACCGTTCCAGTCGAACTTCCAAAGGATCTCGCCATCGTGGGCGAGCTCGAGGATCTGTCCGCCATGGCCGCCCGCATCTTGGAAGTAGGGGTCGTCGCTGTAGCGCTGGCAGGCCAGCACGGTCCCCTTCTCGGTCAGGTAGCAGGAATCGCCGGGCTTGAGCGGGGTGTCCCAGTGGTGCACCTCCTCGCCCGCCATGTCCACGAGGTAGACGCGCTTCGCATCAAGCGGGGCGAAGAGCGTGAACCCGTGAAACGGTCCCGAAGGCTTGAATCCGGTGCGTTCGGGCATCGGGACCATGGCGCTCGAGGCTTCGTCGACGGAGCAGGATGTGGCAAACGCGAGGCCCATCGCGACCAGCAGTGGCAAGAGGATCTTCATGGCCGAATACGATAGCGTAGAAATCTATGATCCGGGTGACCTTCGCAGGTTCGATACCTGCCGCCGCAGTCATTTCCTGGCGAGGGTCTGGATGCGTCCGATGTGGTGTTCGTCAACCCCCAAAGGGCAGCGTGTTAAACAGGCGGTTCCGGGCCTCTTGGTCCCTGCGTGTGTAGGACGCATCGGGGATGTACTCCTCATCGGGCATGCTGAAGAGCTTGATGTCGGGCATGGTTGTGGAAGGCAGGCCCTCGTTGGTGAGCTTGTAGCGCGCGTCGCAGATGGCCCAGGTGCGATTGGACGTATCCAGGGCAGGCGACGGTCATTCCACCACGGGCCGCTCGGGGAACTCGAAGTCCGGGTAACGGTCCCAGGCCTTTGGGTTGAGGTGCAGCA
>JAPKBW010000079.1 GCA_028823235.1 Longimicrobiales bacterium
CGAACGCTGGAATAACGTGGTTGCAATAGGTTGTCCATTCAACCGCTATCCGGGCCAACATGTCTCCCCTGAGAGGTGACGTCCAGTTATCGGGTATGACATATCCGTGCAAAATAAAAACGTCTACCGAATCGCGTTTCATCCGTGCAAGACTCATGTCCAATGAATCGAACAGAGCCTGCTCTACGAGCGGACCCTTAATGGCACCGAGCATGCATTTTGTCGTTATATGAACTTCATCTGGATACCCATCGGGGAACGCCAGCCCCATAACGGTCTCGGCTTCCCCCCGGCCATACAATGGCGCCAGATCAAACAAATTAATGCCATGTTCGTAGGCAGAACGAACCGTCGCGATCGCTTCTTCCTGTGACGTCTCGCCCCAGACCTGGCCGATCCCCCCACCGCCCAGCGTCAAACGACTGACATCAAACAATCCGGCAAAATTCTGTCTATTCACTGCTAACTCTCCATCACATAATGGCGTTCAACCTAACGTAATATGTACGTCAGACAATCCTTGTCCCCCATGGGACGCGCGCAGCTTAAAATCGTCCCGTCACGGGCTCCCCATAGGGATTTAACATAACGCCCAGGCTCGGACGTTGTGCCGGAACCCAGCTTGAATGTCCTATCCCCAGATCCAGGCGTCAATTGGCGCGGTTATTACCCACATATCGCCCATTCTCGAACCGGGCGAAGAAGTACTCGAGCATCGGATGATTGATGGGGGCGTCGCTGTCATCGGGTTCCAGGTTTTGCTCCGCTACGTAGGTCGAGTGCTCCGCCCCATCGACTAGTACGTGGTACCAGGGCTTGTCCTTCGGAGGACGCGATCTTGCAACGGCCTCGTACCACTCCTCGGTCGATTGAAAATCGGGATCAACGTCGACGATGACGCCGCGATACTGAAAGAGTCGGTGACAAACCAGATCGCCAATTCCGAATTGTGTTCTGCTGATATTGGTTACGGTTCCCATATTCCCTTCCCTACCTCCTTACTCCGCCACTCGAATGATCGTGGTGCCGACGGTCCCGCCGGCGAGGAGTTCGACGAAGGCTTCTCCCGCACTTTCGAGGCCATGAAACTCGGTCATGCGTGGGACGAGCTGTCCACTCTTGATCCATGTCAGTAGTTCGGTCCGCGCCTCTTCGTAGCGCTGCGCAAAATCGAAGACCAGGAAGCCTTCCATCTTGACTCGATTATTGACGAGCAATCCCGGTATGCCACGAGGACTGCCAGCGGGATTCGACGTGTCGTACTGACTGACGGCACCGCAACAGACGATCCGTCCATGAGCGTTCATGCGAAACAGTGCACTGCCCAGGATGTCGCCGCCCGTATTGTCGAAATAGACATCGATCCGATCGGGTGTGGTGGCCTTAAACGCCGCACGGAAATCGGAGTTCTTGTAATTGACGGCGGCGTCGAAGCCCAGTTCCTTGGTGAGGATCTGGCATTTCTCGTCCGAGCCCGCGACACCGACGACTCGACATCCTTTCAACTTGGCGATCTGGCCGACCATGTGACCGACGGAACCCGCCGCGGCAGAGACGACGACGGTTTCTCCTTCTTTGACGCCTCCCACGTCGAGCAATCCGAAATATGCCGTCAGTCCGTTCGTTCCAAGTGTGCCCAGATGAAGGGCAGGATCCGCAGCTTCGTCGATCCGGCTGAGATGGCGACCCGACAGGACCGAGTAGTCCTGCCAATCCGTCCGACCGACAACGAGGTCTCCGACTGAAAAGTCTGGCGTGTTGCTGATCTCGACCCGGGCGACTCCCGTACCGGTCATGACGGTATCCGTCTTCGCGACGCCCGCGTAGCTCGCACTTCCCTGCAGACCGGCGCGTTGTCCCGCGCCAATGGTCAGCGCGAGTGTTCGTGAGAGAACCTCGCCCTCACCCGGTTCGGGGACGCTGGTGGTTCGGACCGCGAAGTCTGAAACCTTCAACGCGCCGCTGGGAAGGGAATCGATCATGACCTGTCTGTTTTCGCTCATCGAAGTGTCCTCTGACTTGTTGACTTTTTTCGAGATGGACCCTTGCACGGAGATCCTGTCGTGTTGGAGAACACCGCCGGACTCCGAAATTCATGCTGCCTGGAACCCATTTCGTTGTTCCTAAACGTAGGTCATTTCGCCCCGAAGACCTCGGAATCAGC
>JAPKBW010000080.1 GCA_028823235.1 Longimicrobiales bacterium
GACGCCCGTTTGGCCGCGCCATGAGGGCGTTGTTCGACGGCGAACTGACGTTCGACGATCTGCGTGCAATCGCCGAACGGAAGGCACTGGAAGGGGCCTAGCCGGCTAGCCAACCGCGTGTTCGTGTGTATGCCAGAGTGGCTCATGCGCGATGAGGTAGATGAGGTAGATGAGGTACAGGATACCCGTCACGGGCTCCCCGTAGGGATTTAACCTAACGCCCAGACTCGGACGTGGTGCCAGAAGCCACCTTGAATGTCCTATTCCCCATGGGCCGAGACTTCCTTCACGGCCATCGCTCAGGCGGTGGAAACGGGAGCCTTCTGGCCCGCCACTTGGGGAGCGGATCGTCGACCCTGCGTGATGAGATGAAGCTCGGTCGTCAGGAGCTCCTGCTCGTCGAGATTCCGGAAGCGCCTGGCCAGGCGCTTCCGCTCTGTAGGCAGCACATCCTGAGTTCGCCGATCCGCCGCGACGATCATCAGCCCCAGCTCTTCGTAGCAGTCGATGAACTGTTGTGCACGCCATCGATTGACAGCGCCGGGCGCGAATCTCATGGTCAGCCAATAGCCGAGGTCGGACCATTCGAGCATCTCGAGGAAGTTGGTGTCGCGCGAACCGTGGTCCGCCAGATCGATTTGGACCGAGTGCCAACCCTCTTTCGCAGTGTGGTCAGCTAGCATGGCCAGAGTAGGCTCAGGCGACCAGATGTGCTCGAAGCAGGAGTGGCTGAGGATGAGATCGTAGGGAGCTTCACCACGCGCCGCGAATGTCGCATGATCGCGCACGACATACTCGATACGCGGACTGACCTCACCGGCTACGATGGACCTCAAGCCAATGTCGATTTCCTCGGTGTCCGCGCCTCTGCTCGCTCCACGTTCGAGGAGCGCTTCCGCTGAAGTGCGAAGCTGCGAGAAGTCAACCGTCGTGTTTGGAAATGTGTCCCACAGCGTCACCGACACATCGCCCCCGCCGCAGGCTGCCCACCAGAGCAGGGCGCTACCAATGTTTCGTCCCGGCCCAACCTCCAGGATGCGTGAGGCGCGCTTGTCGAAGCCGACTTGTTGCAGCCTGATCGAATGTCGCTCGAAGAGGCGCCAACTGTATTCAGCGTCATCGGGTCCGAACGACTCCGCGAGGGCCTCGCGTGACTGAATCAGCCTATGTCCGATGGGATTCGTGTAAATCAGGTTCTTGCACGCGCGCCATACGGCCCTTTTCGCCTTGCGCGAATGATATGACATCTGCATCCTTGTCTCTGAACTCTTTGTTTCGAACTGGGCGGGCTGCTCAGCGACTCCGTTCCACGTTCGACGATATACGACGAATGAGGAATCCCAACCCCGATCGGGCGTGAAGAATCTGTTTCGGGTCGCCGATTGTATATCAAAATGCTCCGCTTGGAGTGGACTGATAAGCGCGGTGGAGTGGCGAATGGCTGCGTGCCGGTAGCTAAAAATCCGGGTGGCCCGCCGGCCGGCAAGGGCCCCGCCTGACGAGCCCCACTGGGCGCGTGCGCGGTTCGTTTCCCCAGTCCGTCACGGGCTCTCCCCGTAGGGATTTAACATAACGCCCATACCGGACGCCCTGCCAGAAGCCAGCTTGAATGGCCTATCCCCCGGATGCACCACAACCCTCAGAGAGGTCAGAGCATTCAAGCCCCCACCCGGATCGACTAGCGGCGCCAGCGCCAGCGCTTTTGCAGCACGTCGATCACGGTCAAGCGGCCGCGGTGATTCAGTGTATGCACTCCAAGCAGATCATTGCTCCACTTTGGCTCGATCTGCCCCACCGGCGACTCTTCGTAGCGTTCGGTCGAGAGCGTGGTGACCTCATTCAGTCCGGCCCGACCATCGCGACTTTCCTGAAGGCTCGACGGGTCGACCCAGAGTCCCATTTCCACACATTCCATCGGCATCGGCATCGGCATCGGAGCGTATGGTGCCTGGCTCTAACGACTGACCTCGGCCCTTCGGCTCGGTTCCGAACCACGGAGGATTCCGATGTCCCGATCGCATGCTTGCTTAGGGCCGGGTAAATCCTGTCTATGAGC
>JAPKBW010000081.1 GCA_028823235.1 Longimicrobiales bacterium
ACGATTCGGGCCAGGGCTTCGAACTCGGCGTCGGCGTCGACTGGACCCCCCTGGTTGCCGACCGCCTGACGTTCACCCTGCGCTACGACGGATTCCTGTGGGAAGGTGTGACGAGCAGCGCCCTGACCGGCCGGATTCGCCTGAGTTTCTAGGCGAAACGTATCCGGGAGGCCGAGTACGTCGCGTGGGCTCGGCGGGCGGGCCCTGGCCGCCGCGGTCGGTTCGGTGATAGAGTGGCCGACGGACTTTCATGCACGGCACCTGGACCCAGAAATCGCCACGGGCGCCATCTGGGAACCCAACTCGAAATCAGGCTCGAAGAAACAGGGGGACAGGAATGCGCAAGACTCTCGCCACTTCGATCGCTGTCGCGGCACTTCTGGTTGGGGGCACCGCAGCAGGGGCCGACGGGTCGGACTACGGCCGCTCGGGCTTCTACGTTGGAGCTGGCGGCGGCGTGGCCTGGGACTTTCTGTCCGACTTTATCGAGGACATAACGGTGGGGTTGGTGACTACCGCAGCCGGTGGCTCTGCCAATGCGCGGGTCGGGTACCGGGTCTGGTCCTGGCTCGCGGTGGAGGGGATGTACGAGGGTGCCTATGGAGTGAACCCCGAAGTCCTAGGCTTAGAAATCGCGAATTTCGACACGCACTCCTTGCTGGGCAGCCTCAAGTTCTTCCTGCCGATCTGGCGGGTACACCCCTATTTCTCCCTAGGGGCCGGCGCGCAGTACGGCAACGCCGACTTCATCGACGACATTTTAAGGCCCTTCGACACGAACCGCTGGGATGCAGTCCTCCGCTTTGGATTCGGCGTCGACGCTTACGTCACCGAGAACTGGCTCGTGAACATGGAGCTAGCTCCGGGGATTCGCTTCACGGACTGGGGAGATCTCGGGAGCGAAGCCACGGACAACGTCACGCTCACCCTCACAGCAGGTGTGCAGTACCGCTTCTAAGCGCACACTCGGGAACCTCCATGTGTAAAGTGCGGACGGTCTTAAGTTCCGGCCACCGGGTCGGCTGACTCGGAGAGGGACCTCAGAAGCGGTACTGGATTCCGAACGAGCGAGACGGGCTGACGTTGACGGGCTGACGTTATCTGCCTGACGTTATCGGGCGAGTAGGAATTTCAAAGGTCCGTCCAACACCCTTGGGCGGCAATGCGGCGCTGGGGCTACCTCGAATTGAAGCGAAGCCGGGCGTAGCGGGTGTGGGTCTTTCCGCGGTCCTGGGGAAACAACACGCGCTCCCAGCCCCCGTATTTCTCAAGAAACACCTCGTCGATCCGAATTTTCTCGCTCGGCTCGGTTACGAACTCGGCATGAAAAATACGGTCCGTCCCCGAGAGCCGAATCCGGATCGTAGGATCACGCTGGAGATTGGCCCACCAGCGACTGTCCCCTGTCCGAAGGATGGGGTCTCCGTCGAGCACGCCGATCCAAATTCGTGTGACCCGTTCGTCGCCGTCCGGGTCCACTGTCACGACATGAAGCGACCACCGTTCGTCGATTTCCGCTGGGTCGAAGGGCCCGGTCGCGACCGGAATCGAACCGGATGCACACGAGAGCATCAAGAGACACGTGATCCATACGAGATTTTTCATTCGCTGACATTACCAAGTCTCGCCCAGGCCCGTGGTGAAGCCCGCGGTGAGCAGCGTGTCGCCGACTTCGGGGTATTACGGTTCCCGAGTCCAAAAGCATGGCCATCTGGGGCTCCGGAGTAATCGGTCTCGGCCTCCTAGTCCGGCGCCAACAGCGGCGCATGGCGCCCGTGCGCTTTGGGTAAATCTGCGACCCCAAGTTTCGGGACCGTGTCCGAAGCGTGGAACCCCGTGCGTTTGCTAGGGTGCGCCCGCCAAAGACATGAACCCAACACCCCGCACAACGAAGGAGCACTCCATGAAGGTCCGTAATCTGCTGATTGCACTCGCGGCGACAATACTCTTGGCCTCAAGTGCAGCGGCACAAAA
>JAPKBW010000082.1 GCA_028823235.1 Longimicrobiales bacterium
CCTTCTTCAGTGCGGATTCGGAGATGTCGGTGATGGTTCCGAAGGGAACGTCTCCCTTCCTTTCCGGGCCCGGATTGGTCGACAGGTCGGGACTGATGCGTTTCCACTTGTCGCCCCTGTTCTCGCTCTTGAATACGTAGTTGGCGCCTGCGTAGAGCGTCTTCGAATCGTAGTGCGACAGGATGAAGGGGGTCACCCAGTTGAACCGCAGTCTCTCGCCGTCCGGCGACGGGCCGGGCTTGATGCGGTGCTCTTCGCCCGTCTTCAGATTCCTTCGCTCCATCGCACCGAAAAAGCCTTCGGTATACATCGTATCCAGGTCGTTCGGGTCGATCCGTGTCACGTAGTAGTCCCCGCGGTGGTCCCAGTACCAGTGCTCTTCGCCCAGGGTCATGGGCTTCGCCTCGCCGCCGAGCACGCCGTTGTCCTGCGTGCCTCCCCATATTCTGTACGGCTCGCTGGCATCGACAGAGATCGCATAGAACTCGGCGAGCGGCAGTGTATTCACGTGGAGCCAGATTTTGCCTCGATCGTGAGATATGTAGAGCCCGCCATCTGTGCCGAGTATGATCCTGTCGGGATCGTCAGGATCAATGAACATGTCGTGATTGTCGCAATGCGGCGTCAGTCGATCGGCCTTATACGAAAGCATGGGGACGGTGCCCTCGGTGATACTCGTTTGGGTCTTACCGGCGTCGGTTGAATGGAGAAGGTTGAAAGCCACGATAAAGATCTCATCCTCATTGTCCGGCATGACCCTGATCAGGCAGAGGGCATAATGGACGCCGGTCTTGACGATGCCTTCATGGGTTTTGCGCCAGCTTTCGCCCCTGTCATCGGAACGATAGATTTCGCCACCGACACCGCGGTGGTCGCAGATGATGTAGAGAACCTTCGGATTCGAGGGCGCGATGGCGATGCCCATTCTGCCAACCTTCTCGCCGGTGGGAAGCCCCTTGGTCAGGAGCTTCCACGTCTCGCCCGCGTCGGTCGATTTGTAGACTCCGCTGCCGGGGCCGGCGACCACATTGTTCCACGCCTTCCGGTCGCGTTCCCATGCAACGGCATACAGCGTCTTGTTGTTCGAAGGATCCATGACGACCTCGACAACGCCGATCTTCTCGGAGATATAGAGGATCTTCTCCCATGTCTTTCCGCCGTCGGTGGTCTTAAAGACGCCTCGCTCTTCGTTGTCGGTGTATTGATGACCGAGCGCAGCGACATACACGACGTCATTATTCTCAGGGTCGATGATGACCCGGCTGATGTGGTGAGTGTCGGTGAGCCCCATGTTCTGCCATGTGTCCCCCGCGTCGGTGGACTTGAACACGCCCGTGCCGGCATAAGAACTGCGCGCCATCTGCGGCTCGCCGGTGCCGACCCAGACCAAGTTCGGATCCTTGTCGGATACTGTTACCACTGCGATAGAGAACGTCGACTCGCTCTCAAAGATCGGCTTCCAAGTCGTGCCGTTGTTGACGGATTTCCAGAGGTTACCGGACCCTGCGCCGCAGTAGAGCGTCGACTTCCGCTTCTTCACCGACCACACACTCTCGATCCTTCCGCCCTGGATTCTGGGGCCAACAGCGGTCCACTTGACATCCTTGAATATCGACGATTCTCTCAGCTTCACATGGTGATCCCACGCCTTCATTCGCACTTCGGGCGGCGTCGCTGGACCAACCTCAACCGCAGCCGCGAGGCATAATGGAGCGATCATTGAAACCATCAATAGGTCGATACTGAAAGTGTAGCTTCTATTGGTCATAAGGTCGTTTCCCTTGCTCTCCGCTTCATTCACCTTTGCCCCAACGACCTAGCGCCATTGAAGCCCGAAACCATCTTCATGCGTGCTGGCCCCTTGTCTGAGAGAACACCAAAACCGTTTGACGATAGCGGGCGACGAGATCGGTGACTGCTAGGAATTTTCTTTTGGAGTTGAGC
>JAPKBW010000083.1 GCA_028823235.1 Longimicrobiales bacterium
CGTTTGGCGAAAAGGGGGCTTGTTTCTCCTATGCGCAACGAAGGCGGGCGACTCCGATGCAGATGAAAATGAGACTGGGATTTTTTCCGGTTTGCGTGGTGCTCACCTTGAGCCTGAGCCTCCAATCACCCGCATTCGCACAGTCGTCACAAGAGACGGTCGTCGTTGAGGCCGGACAGGCTGTCGGGATCATTCCGGCCATTCACGGAATGAACGGAGCCCCCCTTCTTCGTAGCGACACGTGGCAGCCGCCCTGCGGCAACAACAACCAACACGATATTTCTGAAACGTTCATCGATCTGGCGATCCCGCAGGCGAGAGCGCACGGATCCGGGCCCTTCGATATCGATGATTTCTGGATCCCCGACCCGGCGACAGATTCCAGCGCCTTCGATCCGGCGGTCCACGATCCGGGAGTCGCAGCCAACTATGACTGGACCAACTCCGACGAATTCGCCGAGTCGGTCTTCGCGACCGGCGTGACCCGGCTCTACCCCCGCATCGGGTACAGCGCCCACGCCTGCAATCCGCCGTCGTTCGACTTCAGCACACCTCCGGCCAACGGCACCGGGCCCGATCGCTTCGACACCTACGGACAGTTCGTTCTTCAGGTCCTGCTGCGATACACCCAGGGCGCGAACGGCAGCGGCTACATGTTCGATATCCGCGAAATCGAGATCTGGAACGAGCCGGCAACCCTCAGCTTCTGGAACGGCACGGTGCAGGACTATCACGATCTCTACATGGCCGCCTGGAACGCGGTTCACAACAGCGGCCATCCGGAACTCGACCACATCCGCCTCGTGCTCTTCTTGCCGGCCTCGGTGTGGGGACAAGATCTGCTCACGACCTTTCACGACGTCAATACGCCCGGCAGTCCGATGGACCCGATCGACGCGGTCGCCAGCCATGACTACTTCACGGCTCCGATCCTTCATCATTTTCGCATCTGGAGTCAGACGACGGGCCTCGAGGATCGGCTGACCGGAGCGGGCTACGACCCCTCGGCCATTCCGGTCTACGTCAGCGAGTGGAATCGTACGATCGGTCACTTCGAAGACGTCGTGCCGAACGGTGGCTATGTGGCGGCTTCTCTGCACTACTTCGCTCTGATGCATCCCGCGAACATCAATCCCTACAGTGGCGACAGTCACAATGTGGTGATGACTCACTTCTTCTCAGCAAACCGGCAGGCGTTCTTCAATAGCGGTGAGCCGAGGGATCCAGGTGCCGCGTTCGCCGTCTACGCGAAGGACATGGTTGGGGTGACGCCCAACCTGCTGGCGTCGACCGGCTCCAACCCGCACCCCCTAGATCCCCTTCTGGACGAGTTCGGCACGAACTACACGGTGCTGCCCGGCGTGTCCAATGACGGAAGCCAGGTCAACGTGATGTTGGCCGACTACACGAACAGTACGTCGGACCCGTGGCCGACCACTTCCTGTGGCCCGGTTCCCGGGGCCTGCAGCTTTTCCCTGAGCGTGGCGGTCAACGACCTGCCGTGGGGCGGCTCTCCCATTTACTGCGAGCGCTGGCAGCTGGCGCATCATGCGTACGACTTGATCGACTCGGGTACGAGCGGAGGCTCGACCGACTGGGTCTACAACGGCACCGGCCAGCGCAACACCTTCGAGCTATTCAGGCTCAGCACCCAGCCCTTGCACCCACTCGACTCACTCGGCCCGGTCGAAATCCTGCTCTTGGTCGCGGTGCTCGCGGCGCTCGGTTTCTACACCGTGCGCGGTCGATCTCGGCTCCCCGCCTAGCAGGTTGCAGAAGAACTCCGCACCGAGCCAGGCGCGTGCATGGCTTCAGGTGAGTGGGGCTAACTTTGGGGGCAACTGCGTGAGCTTCGACACAACAAGCTATTGCGAATCAATCGGTTAGGACGCCGAGTCGTT
>JAPKBW010000084.1 GCA_028823235.1 Longimicrobiales bacterium
TCCGACCTTCGGTCCCCCAGATCGATGCACCCCAAACCGCTGACCTGCGCAAACGTCCGGAAACCGCCTCTGGTCTGCCTTTCTAGTTGATCACTGGTTCGCGTCGTTTCGCACTGTTTCGCGACGTCTCGCGGCCTGTGCGCGGCCTGCCAGAAGGGCCTACTCGAAGATCACTCCGGAGATTCCCTGAGTGTCGGAGGGCGGACAGCCGGGATTAGAGCGAAGACCTGACACTGAACGCCTCTCGGATGAGTGGAACGTAGTGGTCGAATGGGTTCGAGTTGTACGACGGATCGAATGCCGGGGCGTCATACTCGGAGCAGAACGTGGCGCAGCGGTCGTAGTGCTCGTGACCCTTGTACTGGTCACGAGTGTTGCGGTCCATGCCTTGATGGTGCCAGTAGTAGTACCCCTGGAGAATGCCGTGGTGTTTAACCATCCAGTAGTTGGCTTCGGACACGAACGGTTTGAGGATGGCGGCAGCCAGATCGGGATGGTTGTCCGGCGCCAGCGGGTCGCCGATGTCGTGGATCAGGGCACACAGCACGTATTCGTCGTCCTGACCGTCTCGTTCGGCTCGAGTGGCCGATTGGACGGAGTGCTCCAACCGGTCTACCGGAAAGCCCCCGTAGTCGTTTCGCAGGTGCTCGAACTGCTCAATGATCCGGTCGGGAACGCTCTGTTCCAACGCGGCCCGCTGACCACTGATGATCATGTGGTCCTCTTTCGTGCTGTTGGAACTGTTGGTGAACGACGCCCGGGGCATCTGACTCAGGTCAGCCATTGTCTTTCTCCGTTCCGATAGGTGACTCGTTTGGCTCCGCCGGTGATAAGCGCTGTCGTTCCCTCGACGTTCATTGAGGCTCCCAACTGCGCCAACCACAGCGACTGTAGTTGGAGGGCGCGCCGCCTCAGAATACCGGCGCGGCGACAACCGCTTCAGCTTCGTGTGCATAGCCACGCCGCCGCCCGCGTATCACCAACGACGACGTGAACGGTGAGACCGCCCGAGTCGATGCCGGCGTTCGTCTCTCTTCGAAGCAATAAGGACGACCGATCTGAATCACGGATCCGTACTTACCGCTACGTTTAGGGGAATGCGATTCTCATATTGGGCAAATGCGGGCCAGACTTGGGCGGAACTGCTCGAAGGTTGCCAACATGCTGAGGCCACGGGCTGGGACGGCATCTGGGTGCCTGACCATTTCATGCCCCCGTCAGGCGGTTATGGCCCGGAAAAAGATTACGGCTCACCCGAGATGGGCACCATTCTGGAGGCCTGGACCATGTTGGCCGCTCTAGCAGTCGCCGTGCCCCGGCTGCGGCTCGGTGCCATGGTCTCAGGCAACACCTACCGGCATCCAGCGGTTCTGGCCAACATGGCGGCCACGGTCGATCACATTTCGGGTGGACGCCTTGTGGTCGGGATTGGTGCTGGTTGGCAGGAGAACGAACACCGGCGCTACGGCTTGGAACTGGGTTCGGTCACCGAGCGCTCAGACCGGTTCGAGGAAGCCTGTGAGATTCTCACCCTGTTGTTTTCGCAAGATCGCACCACGTTTCGTGGCGAGTACTACGTACTAGACGAGGCGCCTATGGAGCCCAAACCTCTTCAAAGCCCGTTACCGCTCCTCATTGGCGGTGGGGGCGAGAAGCGGACGCTGCGAACCGTGGCCCGGTTCGCCACCGAGTGGAACAGTTGGGGTCGTCCCGAGGAAATACGCCACAAGATCAGTGTCCTGGAGCGGCATTGCGAGGAGGTGGGACGTGATCCTGCCGAGATTCAGAAGTCCGCGGTGGGAGTGCTCATGTTCACCGAGACCGAAGAGAA
>JAPKBW010000085.1 GCA_028823235.1 Longimicrobiales bacterium
AAGAAAGCGCCACACCCTGAGCCGTGTCGTCCAGGTCTGGGAAGGCAAGAAAGCCCAGCGTCTCAAGCCCGCCTACCGACCCGCCCACCGACCCGTCTTTCGCTCGGCCGGGGGAGTAACCGATTCGATATCCCTGCTGGGGAAACCTGCGGGCTCGACAGCGCCAACATGCCATCGGATACAACATGCGCTGAATTTTTCGATGCAACCCTGCCACCGATCAATCGTCCCATTCCGGACCGAGTGCCTTACCCCCGTTGTCACCCGTAACGAAGCGAAGCGATCGTTTCGAGCTGAGTGGTGTCCTGGGCTCGCCCGGCGACGGACGCCAGCCTGCCATCGATAACCCCTGTGTCCCCTTTTTCCCCGTACCGGACATGGCCCAGGGTGTAGAATGGGTCTTTGGAATTCCTATCTGCCGGACCACGGCACGGGAGCGAGCACTATTGAACCCGAAGCATGAAGGAGAGCAGCCGCGCGTCGTGGGCCTATTCGGACTGGCGATGATCAACATCGTCGCGATCGCGAGTTTGCGCGACCTGCCGCAGATGGCGACCTATGGAGTGGGGTCGATCTTCTTCTACCTACTCGCGGCAGCCGTCTTCTTCCTGCCGGTGTCACTGGTCGCTGCGGAGCTTGCGACAGCCTGGCCAGAGCGAGGTGGCGTGTACGTATGGGTTCGCGAGGCCTTCGGAGAACGCTGGGCCTTCGTCGCCGTGTTTCTGCAGTGGCTCCAGAATCTGTGCTGGTTTCCCGTCGTCCTCACCTTTGGTGCGGCGTCCCTGGCCTTTGCGATACTGCCGGATCGCTCGCGAGAACTCTCGGAGAATCCGGGCTTCATTGTCGCGGTGATCCTAGTGGCGTACTGGTCCTCTGTGGTGCTGAACCTCCGCGGACTCTCCGGGTCGGTCCGGATCAGCATCATTGGGGCCTTTTGTGGGGTCGTCATCCCAGGCCTGATCCTGATTGGGCTTGCGGCGCTACTCGTCCTCGAAGGTGGAACGTCTCACCTGCTTGCGAATGGTGATCGCTTCGTCCCCGACTTCACTCACTTCGGAAACATCACGTTTGCTGTGAGTGTCTTGCTCGCATTTGCGGGCATGGAGATGACCGCAGCGCACGCGCGTGAGGTTCGTGACCCCGAGCGGGTCTACCCGATCGGTATCCTGCTCGCGGCAGGTGTGATCCTCGTCGTGTTCATCCTTGGAGCGCTCTCCATCGCTGTGGCGCTGGCGCCGGATCAGTACCGGTTGCAGAGCGGCGTGACGGAAGCGCTCCAGGCCATGCTTGGTCGGTACGGTTTGGCGGAATGGTCGCGCCTCATCGCGCTGGGGATGGCGATCGGAGTGTTCGGAAGTGTGAATGCCTGGATCGTTGGGCCGAGCAAGGGAATGCTCGTGTCTGCCGAAGATGGCACGCTTCCCCGATGGCTGTGCCGGACCAATGAGCGGGCCGTGCCCACACGGATCCTCGGGCTACAGGGGGTCCTCGTCTCCCTGATTTGCCTCGCGTTTACGCTGCAGCCAACGGTTGCTTCTGCCTACTTCATGATCAGCGTGCTGACGATCCAGATGTATTTGCTGATGTATGTGATGCTCTTCGCGGCGGCGCTTCGATTACGTCGGGTCAGACCACACCAGCCGCGGCCGTTCCGGGTTCCTGGCGGAACCGTGGGGCTCTGGCTGACGAGCCTCCTCGGCATCGCGGGGGCCCTCATGGCCTTTTGGATCGGTTTCTTTCCCCCCGATCAGCTTGCTTCGACCGGCTTGCGG
>JAPKBW010000086.1 GCA_028823235.1 Longimicrobiales bacterium
CCGAACCTACGTGATGGGCGATCGTGGTGTCGACGAAGAGCCGACGCCCGATGAGATCGAGCAGATGGCGGCGTTGGTCGGGAAATCGGTTGCAGAGGGTGCAGTTGGCTTCTCCAGTAGCCGACTGTTGGCCCACCGCATGCCCGACGGCCGAAGCATCCCCGGCACCTTCGCCAAGACCGAGGAGATGGTCGCCATTGCCAAGGCACTCGGTGAGAACAACGGCCTGGTGCAGAACGTTCTTGAATACTCAAGATTCGAATCCGAAATGAAAATCCTTCGCGAGCAAGCGCTGGCGGCCAACACCCGCGCCATCTTCACCGCACCCCATGTTCCCGGTCCCGATGGCAAGGCGAATGCATATGCGGATCACGTGGAGGGGATGCGAGCCGAGGGCTTGGATGTCACGGCCTTGACCTTGCCGCGCTCGGGCGGGTTCTTGTCGGGTCTCAAAACCAACATCATGATCATGCCGCCCGACACATTCGTTCCCGGCTCCATGACAGCAGCATGGCGCGAACTCGTCAAGCTCGGCTTCGAAGATCGTCTCGAAGCCATTCGAGACGATGAAACGCGAGCGAAACTGATCGAAGAAGCCAAGCAGTCAAAGTTCGTCGACATGTTTGCGCCAAGCTTCTTTTCCCTGGGCGATGGGGAAGCGCCGACTTACGACAAGGACCAAAGCGAAAATCTTCCCGCACTCGCCAAGGCCGCAGGAGAACATCCATCGGAAACCTGGCTGCGAACCATGGATGAAAGCGATGGCGAGGCACTCTTTCATGTCCGCTTCTTTAATCACGACTACACAGCCGTCGAAGAGTTTCTCCAGAACGATTGGGTATTGCCGAGCCTCGGCGATGCGGGAGCGCATCTCACCCAAATCATCGACGCCGGCTGGCCGACCTTCATGCTTTCGCATTGGTATCGTAAGAAGGGCACCTTCAGTTTGGCCGAAACGGTTCGCCTGCTGACGAGCGCACAAGCCCGCATTCTAGGATTTAGCGATCGAGGCACCCTGGCGGTCGGCATGCGAGCCGATGTCAATGTGATCAACACCGACGTCGTCGTGGAAGGACAGCCCACGCTGGTGACCGACTTCCCGGGCGGCGTGCCGCGCTTGATTCAGAAGGCGCAGGGCTACCGTGCGACGATCTGCAATGGGAGTGTGATCGTGTCCGAGGGCGAGCTTACCGGCGAGCGAGCCGGCCAGGTGCTGCGGAACAACGCCTGAAACGGGACGGGTAATAAAACCGCCCAGCTGACACATGGCCGAGGTGTCGCCCTACCCCCGGGGCCTGCTTCGAGCTTGCGTTCCGCCGGGCGACTGCGCTTGGCCGAAGATCCGCTCGGCGGATCCAGACGGAAGAACCATGTGTCCGAGCTCTCGTCGGGGCTGCCGCCGTGCGTCCTCTTGCCCTGTTCCTTTAGTCGGGCTCCCAGCGCAGGATTCTCAAACTTGTTCAGCCAACGGGGATATCGCTTGCTGCCGACTCGAAGCACAGCCTCGGGGTCCCCGAGGACCTTTTCGTGCCATGTCTTGGTGCCATGTCATGAAAGGCGAGAAGCCAAGGCTGCCACTCACGAAGGCGTCGCCGTCGATTGCGAAGGCATACGACTTTCGTGAGGCGGATAGAAATTCAAAATGCTCATTCTGCACCCTGGGCCATCCCCGGTACAGGTTAAACAGGGGGAA
>JAPKBW010000087.1 GCA_028823235.1 Longimicrobiales bacterium
GCTCAAGTTTGAACTTGAACACCGACCGAGAGCCGCTTTGCTCACTCCACGCATCGATGAGCAAAAACAAGCCCGAATAAACCCAGATCCCCTTTCGGATCTTTTCGTAGGCGTGAACGCGCTCTGGCTCCTCTTCTTCATTGCGGTATGCCTCAGCTGCCGCATAGAAGCGTCCATTCTGGGTAGGAGTACCTCTATCGGTCGCCAGAGGCTGGTCAACTATCTGTGGGACAGGGGTCTCTGTGCTCCGTGGAGCGTTATGGCCTTCGTAGATAAGGGTTTGCCCGTCATCGGATACCTGATCTTCATATGGCGCGCCGACCCGCACGCTCATCAGGATCACACTGTGGGACGGTCCAAGGCGGAAGTTCATGCCGCGCTGAAGTGATGACTGCTCTTCAGTGCACATGGCCATATAGGAGATGACCTGGCCTGGAGAGAAGGGCATCTTGAAAGATTACTTCTAGTTCTGAGAGGTCGTTCTAGGAGTCCTCGTCTAAGGAGGGCAGGGTTGCCAATGGAGCCTCGAAGAGCGTCGCCGAATGGCTGGCTTCAGTGCCTCCACGGAAGCGATGCTCTAGGCGTGCAACGGCATCCCAAATGTTCGGCACTAGGTGGTGCGCCCCCTAGCGCCTACTACCTGCTCGGGAATTTGGTCGCTCTGACCTCCATCGCCGTGTTGGCGCACATCCAGTGCATCAACACCCATGGGGGTAGGTATGGAAACTTCAGCAGCGATCTACGTACGCCGCTCGGCGATGGACGATTCCCAGAATCTGGCTACAGCAGCCCGACGCAGGTCCGCAGTTCTTTCACCGTCTGGCCGGCACCGGGGGGCGAGGTACGCCCCCCGGTGGGCTAGCGCTTCATCGTTGACGGTTGTTCCCGTCGGCTCTAGGGCGCAGCTATCACGGGATCAGCCCCGGGCGGCGAGCACCGCCTCGTGCAGGGGCCCCGGAAGGAGATCCTGGATTTCTTGGCCGTTCGCCCACGAGGCCTCGAGGAGCAGTAAAGCTCCGTACCCCTCGTCGAGGTCGAGCCACACCTGCTGCCCGAAGGGACTGGCCGCGCTAGGTCGCCCGGCCTCCCGGTCGAACCCGAACCCCATGCCGTAGCCCCAGACCTTTCCCGTCGGGTTTCCGTCTGCGTCAATAAACTCGCTGGAACCGCCATAGACCCGGGCGATCCGGTCCTCGTGCATCCGGTCGAGCGACTCGGTCGACAGCACCTGTTCGTCACCGCACATGCCGTCGCGGAGGTGCATCAGGAGCAGCGCAGCGAAGTCGCCGGCGGTCGTGTAGGCACCGGCCATAATCGACGGGTTCTCGGTCGGAGCCAACATCGACACGACATCATCAAGGCCAGCCGGATAGGCGAAGGTCTCGGGGTCGAACGGCAACTGGAACCACGGACTGTTGTAGGCCAGTACATCGAGGCCACAGGGCTGGACGTAGATCTCGTCAACCAACTCGGCCCACGTCTTCCCCGACGCCACCTCGGCCACCGCTCCGGCCACCTGGTAATCGGCCCCGTTGGCAGGCCACCCGAATGCGGTATCCGGTGGGACGAGGTCGGCGTCGTCGTCAGGCGTGGTGAAGATCGTCTCGGCGCACCCCTGCAGCGAACCGACGAACATGACGGAACACA
>JAPKBW010000088.1 GCA_028823235.1 Longimicrobiales bacterium
CTGTTTGTGTACATGGTCTTCTAATCTCCTATGGAGGCTCATCGTACTCAACGGGTTCCCCGCAAGCATCGTCGCTGAAATGGGGACCTCATAGATTCCCTTCGTTTCCCATTGATGTCATAGATGCCCGTTCTCAGGGTGTTGGCATCAATGGCATCTATGGGCAGGGGCCCCAAGCGCAAGTCAGCGTACGTACGTCAACAACCAAAGAACAACACCCCCGTGAATACGGAGGTGCTGTGGGGTGGTGGGGGATTACTAAGGGCAGGGGCCCCGCGATTCATTGGCTAGGATACGTCCGGCGAAGGCTCGGTGCGATCGGCGAGCCTGTCCGAGCCTGACCGTACTTGCATTCCCGACACCGACCGACACAAGGAGACTCAGCGTGATGCAGGATCCGAAGAATAGGATCTCTCGGCGGACCGCCCTCAAGGGTGCGGCGGCAAGCGGTGTCGGACTCGTGGTCGGAAGCTCGCTCGCCGAACAATCATTGAAGCAGGTGGGAGCACCGCCGGAGGCCATCTTGGGATCGAATGACGAATGGTTTGCACAACGGGCGTGGAGCGTGAGCGCCAACAAGGTTCTTCCGCAGGCGGATGGGACCACCGGCAACGTCACCACCCTGGCCAAGCGGATCGAGTTTCCAACGTCTGCCCAGGAGATCGCTGCCATCGTGAAGTCGCTTCCGGCGACCGCCCCGATTGCCTGCGTGTGCGGCGGACACGAGTCATCGGGAGCGGCGCTTGTCGCGGACCGCGACGCCGTGATCCTCGACCTCGGTCGCCTCAAGTCGATCGAATTCGAGTCGTCCGACGACGAGACCCTGGTCAAGGTCGGATCCGGGGTGGTCTTTCGCGAACTCGTCGAGGCGGTGAAGGCCCAAGGCGGCGCCTTGCCCGTCGGCACCGGTCCCGGCGTCGGCGTGGCCGGATACACCCTCAACGGTGGGCTGAGTAGTTACTTCTCCAGACGGCTCGGTCTGCTCGGGCAGCGTGCCGTGAAGATGACCGTGGTGACCGCCGACGGCGAGATCCGCGTGCTGACGCCGGAGGACGAGCTGTTCACGGCGATGCTCGGTGCGGGAAGTGCGCTCGCCATCGTCGTCGACATCACCTTCCGGCTGGCCGACGCCAGCGCCATCAAGGGTGCCGAGCAGCTCGTCTTTGGATTCGAGACGCGAAACCAGGCGGTCGAGTTCTCGAAGAAGGCGATGCAGTTCATGAAGAAACAGGTCATGCCGAACGAGTCGGTCTCGCTCGAGATCGTCGTGACGGGCACCAAGGCGATCGTCGCGACGACGGTCTTCTACGACACCTTCAAGGGCAGCACCACCGAGTTCGTCAAGCCACTCGAGCAGCTTGCATCGGGCATGAAGCTGCCGACGCTTGCGCGGGCGCACTGGTCCTCGTGGTACGAGGCCGCTGCAGCGCTGTGGCCGGTGATCGCAGAGCAGAAGGGGAATCCGCTCGCGACCAGCTACCACTGCGTCGGCACGACCGGTATTCCCGAAGACGCCGTGCTCGACTTCGTGGGCGACGTCGTGGTCGGCGAAGCGCCGCTCGACGAAGCCGAGATGTCGATCGTCGAGATCCGGACGCTCGGTGGCGAGGCTCAGCGGGG
>JAPKBW010000089.1 GCA_028823235.1 Longimicrobiales bacterium
TTGCCGATAACTGCCTTTCTGAGCAGCCCGAACACGGAGAACACGAGATAGCCGAGAGCGCCGGCGAGGATGGTGGCGGCGTAGAGACGGGGAATCGTCGTCGTCCGGGCGGCGTATTGGTCGAGGAGGATGCCGATCCCCTTGTCGCCCTTACGGAAGAAGAAGTCGCCGACGATCGCGCCGATCACCGAGAGTCCTGCCGAGATGCGGAATCCCGCGAATATGGCGGGTGAAGCGGCGGGGAGCTGCAATTTCCGCAGCCGTGTCAACCTCGACGTGTGGTGAAGCGTGAACAGGTCGTGATGTCCCGCTTCCACCGACTGGATACCGAAGAGCGTGTTGTTGATGATCGGGAAGATCGCAATGATGATGCACACGATCACCCGAGCGTTGAAGCTGTAATTAAACAAGATGCCGAGGAGGGGCACGAGGGCGAGGATCGGGATGCTCTGGAGCGCCACAACGTATGGCCAGACTGAGCGTTCGATCCATCGCCCCTGGCTCATCAGGATCGCGAGCGTCATTCCCAACACAATCGCGATGCCAAGCCCCCACAGCGCGACCTGGGTCGTGAGCCACAGGGCCTTGAGCATCACCGAGAAGTTCCTCCAGTCGAGGTAGCCGTCGTGGATCACCTCGTGGAGCGGTGGCACGAGGAAACGTCGGCGCTCCGCCATGCCGTAGTAGCTCAGCCAATACCAGAAGCCGAGAAACGCGATGAAGATGAGGATCGGGCCGGCCACGTCGGCCAGCATGATCCGTCGGCGTCTGGCCGGGGCCCTGGTCTTGCTCACGTGTACGCCCCTCGAAGGGCCGCCGACACCATGCCACTCAGCTCGGCGAACTGGGGGTCGGAGCGGAGGTCGGGCTTCCGCGGATAGTCGAATGGAACGTCGAACTCGGCCACCAGCCGGCCGGGCCGAGCCGACATGACTAGGACCCTCGTCGACATGAACACCGCCTCGCCGACCGAATGGGTGATGAAAAGGCCGGCGAAACCTTCGTTCGTGAAGAGCTCCTGGGTTTCCTCGTTCAGGTGCATACGGGTGATCTCGTCGACCGCGCTGAATGGCTCGTCGAAGAGGAAGACGGGTGGCCTGAGGGTCAACGTCCGGGCCAGTGACGCGCGCATTTTCATGCCACCCGACAGCGTTTTCGGATAGTGGTTTTCGAACCCGTTGAGCCCGACCAGATCGATGGCGGCCGTGGCAAGCGCCTGTCGCTCAGCCTTCGCGTAGCCGTGCAGCTCGGGGAGCAGTTCGACGTTGCCCTGCACTGTCCGCCACGGCATGAGGGTCGCGTCCTGGAACACGTAGCCGAGCCGTTGGCGGTCCACCTCGACCGAACCGCCGGTGGGGTCAAGCAGCCCGGAGGCGATTCTCAACAGTGTCGATTTGCCGCATCCGGACGGGCCCACGATGGTGACGAACTCGCCGGGCTCGACGGAGAACGAGACGTCGCGCGTTGCCTCGGTGCCGTCGGGGTACACCATTGACACACGATCAAACTTCA
>JAPKBW010000090.1 GCA_028823235.1 Longimicrobiales bacterium
GACTGAAAATCGCGGTGTCGACAGTTCAATTCTGTCCCGGGCCACCAGCTTGTGTCAGCTGCCCGCTTGCTCCGGTTCTTGATCTTCTGTTGTGCGAATCAGCGAAGCTTGGGACCCAGACCGGTTTGACACCTACTGGGTTCCCTCGACCCTGTTCGTGCGCTCTGGGCGGAGCGCTTTGCTTGGCTACGTATGGCCCCGTCCACACGGAAACCAGCGGCTTCCGGAGCCCGTTGCGGGAGGTGTAAAGGGACCCGTTGCGGGAGTGCCCTGCCCCGCCGCCGGTCCTTCCTGGCCCTCAACCCCGAGCTGGGCACGAGGCGTTCACAGTAAACGCAGTTGTCGGAGAGGAACCGAGTGCTCTGTCTTTCGCTGGGTGCGATCGACGCTCAACTCGCGCGCTTCTTCGAAGGACCATATGTTGACATTTACTAAGACAGCCGTATTGTATTTGGAGTTAGACGTCTTGCCCCGGGCCGGCCTTCTCTGCCGGCCCCACCCACGGAAGGAAGCGCACGATGGCATGGGATTTCTCGACCGAACCGGAATTTCAGGAGAAGCTCGACTGGATCCAAACGTTCTGCGAAGAGCGCGTTGAACCGCTCCACCACATCTTTCCCCACGCCGTCCGCGTGCCGGACCCCGTCGTAAAGGCTTATGTCCGCGACCTGCAACAGGACGTCAAAGACCAGGGGCTCTGGGCCCTCTTTCTCGATGAAGAACTCGGTGGGCCCGGTTTAGGACAGCTGAAGCTCGGCCTGGTCAACGAAATTCTCGGTCGCTATCCGGCGGCGCCCCAGCTCTTCGGGGCCGCTGCCCCCGATACGGGCAACATGGAAATCCTGGCCGCCTATGGAACCGACGAACAGAAGAAGCGCTGGCTCGAGCCGCTGCTCGCCCAGGAAATGTTCTCGGCCTACTCAATGACCGAGCCCCAGGGTGGCTCGGACCCCCGCCTCTTTAAGACCGTCGCGGTTCGCGACGGTGACGAGTGGGTCATCAACGGCTCGAAATGGTTCACCTCCGCGGGGCGCGTCGCCGACCTCCTCTTCGTGATGTGCACGAACGGCATCTTCATCGTGCCTCGCAAGACGCCGGGGGTTGAGATCATGCCCGAGCCACGCAATCACAATCACATCATCTATACCGACGTGCGCGTGCCACTCGACCACCTGCTCGGGCCGGAGGACGGGGCCCATATCCTGGCGCAACGTCGCCTCGGTGGTGGACGCATCCATCACGCGATGCGCACCATCGCGCAGTGCACGATGGCGTTCGACATGATGTGCGAGCGAGCGCTGTCGCGACAATCGCACGGTGCCGTGATCTCCGAACACCAGATGGTGCAGGAGAAGATCGCGGAGTCGTACGCAAAGCTGAAGATGCTGCGCCTCTACGTGCTCGAAACGGCCTGGAAGATGGATCAGACCTCCGCCCAGGAATGCCGAACCGACATCGCCGCAGTGAAGTTCACGATGTCCCGTGTGCTGCGGGAGATCTCCT